>NZ_NVQC01000016.1 GCF_003044035.1 Candidatus Methylomirabilis limnetica | reverse complement strand
CAACCTGTGGCAAGATGAAGAACACCGGGCAGCCAAACTCCACCTGGAGTTGGACATCCGCAAACAGGTCCCGACAAGGGCCGCCATCACCCACGGCAACGGCAATGAAAAGAAGGTCCTTAAAACGTTCCTCGCTCCCGATACGGTCTATCTGCTCGATTGTGGCTACGCGGAATACAAACTCCTAGATGACATCATCAATGCCCGAAGCGCCTTCGTCATTCGTTTACGAGATAATGCCGCCTACTCTATCCTCGAAGAAAAACCCCTCACGGAAAATGACAGATTAGCGGGGGTCCAAAAAGACCTCCTCGTTACCTTAGGCTGTGACAGCAAAAAAGATGACTGCCCGCATCCCCTCAGGATCATCCAGGTGTTCCATGAAGGGGATGAGAACGTTCGCCGTCCCTCACGGGTCTCCAGCAAAAAAACCTGCCGCACCAGGGATGTCGATTATACCTTCCTGCTGGCAACGAACCTCCTGGACGTGCCCGCAGAAACCATCGCGCTGCTCTTCAGGCGCAGATGGCAGGTCGAGCTCTTCTTCCGGTGGTTCAAATGTGTCTTGGGCTGTAATCACCTTGTCGCCCTATCCGAAAACGGGTTAACCATCCAAATCTACTGTGCACTGATCGCCGGCATGCTCATCACCCTTTGGACAGGACGAAAACCCACCAGAAGAACCTTTGAAATGATTACGCTGCACTTCATGGGCTGGGCCAGTGATGAGGAATTAGAGCGACATATCGAACAACTCAAATCAAACGAAGAAAGATCATAAGGCGTTTCTTACTCTTGTGATCCGAAAGGGATTCCTGCGCCCATCATCCCTTTCGCCATCTATACTCCTGACGAAACCCCTCCGCAATCCTTCGTAACCGGTAAATCCTGTTGCTGTTGCTTTTTCCCCACCTTCAGATATGATCCTTAATCAAACCGGGCAAATTATGTGCCGGACGGTATTGTGTCTGTCCCTATTTTCCTTTTTATTTTCCTATTTTCTCCTATTTTTCACTTCACGGCGGAGGGGAGCCGTCGAAGTGGCCGAATAGTAATAACGCCCGTAAAGCAGTGTCAAGGGGAAAAGCGAAAACGTGCGTTGACTCGCACTTGCACCTTTTGGTAGTCTTTGGATGGCAATGTCTTCTCAAATGAACTACCCCGCAGCAAGCCGCGGGGTATCGTCTTCTGTTCTGGCCAGTCATTCCGTGCTTGACACGGAATCCAGTCTGGCCCGCTGGATACCGGCTTCCGCCGGTATGACGAACTCGCGGCAAGCCGCGGGGTTTCGACCCTCAACGAAAATGAAACGCCAAGGAGGATGATGACAGCGATGACGCGATACTTTCAGTTGCTAGGAGAGATGAGTCACTACCGATTGCCCCAGGCCAAGCTGGCGCTGCAGGAGTTGGCAGCAGACGACGAGCTGGTGATTGTCGTGCCAGAGCAATCGCTGGTAGGGGAGATACAGCAGTGGGCAACCAGCCAGGGCTATACCGTCGCCACCCCGAAGAAGATTCTAGGCGGGTTGATCCGGTGGCAACTGTCGGTCACAAAGCCGACACCGGTACCTGTGGAAGAAAAGCCGGCTGCCGCAGCGCTGGCGGCCGCCGCAGCGCCGGCCCCTACCGCAGCGCCAGCCCCCGCTGGCTAAGCATAACCAAGCATGACATCGGGTAGAAAGTCCCCCGTGTCATTGCCCAGCAAGTCCCCCAGCCGTCATTGCGAGGGAGCATAGCGACCGAAGCAATCTCGCAGTGAAAGTACGGTGAGATTGCCGCGCTCCTGTTGGTCGCTCGCAATGACAGAACCCGAGGGAGTTTCGTGCCCAGGGAAGAGCCGGCGGCTCATGCGGGTTGAGCAGTGACAGGAAGCTTGGCCTCGGCCAGTAAGGCCAGGGTCCCTGCGTGCCGCTGTCTATCCCGCTCGGCCTCGATCACGGCCGAGCGCGCCTTCCAGGAGTTCAGATCGAACGGCTCACCCGGCGTGTTGGCGACATAGGCATCAAGCAGCTCGCGATAGAACCTGACGATGTTCCCCACAAGCGCCGTGGTGTACTCGCGGCCCTGGATCTTCAGACAGCGGACGCCCAGATCGATCAAGTGCGGAATATCCTCTAGCAGGAAGAACGCCTCGTTCCTGAGCGCCACGCGGTCCTCCCGCTTGATGTCGCCGCTGTAAAGCTGCCAGGCCTCAAGACAGACGCGGTAGTCAAGCCCGCCCCGGTTCGGACTCCCCTTGAAGAGGTCCTTACCCGCCTCGTCGATCGTTCGTTCAAGCCGATAGTAGGGCGACATCCAGCACTTGCCAAGATAGGTATAGCAGGCATTCGCATGGATCAAGATCTCGATCCCGACGTCGAGTTGCGCCTTTCTGGAGGTGAGCTCCCGCAACGTCAGCTTGGTGTCGGCCACAACCTGGCAGACGCCGATCTCCCGGTAGAAGGCCACGTCAGCGTCGTTCAGGATATTAGCCCCGATGCTAGCATGGAGGGGCAGCTCTGGAAAACGCCGATGCACTGCCGCGATCGCACCGATATCGGCCATGATGGCGCCATCAACACCGTCCATGACGAAGCGCTCCATTCGACTGAGCAGCGCCGGAATCTCTTTGGATTGCATGTGAGTATTGCATGCCACTCGGAGCTTGGCTCCGCCATCATGGGCGACCCGAATCGCCTCACGGACGGCGCCATCTTCCATCTCAAAGGTGTCACGGCGTCGGCTCCAGCCTCGCGGTCCCACATAGATGGCGTTGGCCCCAGCCCGCGTCACCTCCGCCGCCATCTCCAGATTACCTGCGGGAGCGAGCAGCTCAATCATTGCCCTACACCGCTCCGTTGATCCTCCGTAGTGTCCGCGCCCGGGTGCTGCACGCCATGGTAGGCCATTCCAGAGGTGCCAAAGTAAAAACCGTTGCACAGGCCAATTCGCGCATGGCGTCTGATCGTGTCCCACCACCGCTCTTCCTCGCCGTCCCTGCCTGCAAGGGCAGCCTCCAACGCCTCGCGGTAGACCCGGCCAATCTCCAGTCGGTAGGCAGGACTCTCTGAAGCCGCTTCGATCCGGAAACAGGAATGCCCCTCGGTCATCAGTTGCCTCAAGTGTTCCAGCAGGCAGACATCCTTCCCGCTCATGACCCCTTTCCCGATTGACTTCATCGCCCAATCGCCCTGCTTCAGGAACAGCTCTTGCTGGCAGAGCGTCGGACACGTCACCCCCCAGGCCTGCTCATACTCCAGCAGAAAGCAGTCGTCTGACATGCCGAGCGGCATCTTGCCATGAACCAGTAGTTCCATCGGCAGCCCAACCTGGCGATGGATCTCGCCGATCTCCTCCAGGCTCAGCTCGTAGTTGGGCGTGATGCGAACTGCCCCGTATCGCTTCAGGACGGCAGCGCCACCGTCGGTATAGACATTCGCGAAGCCGCCGATATGGACAGCAAGATCGGGGTACTCCTCGTGAACGATCCTCAAGACCCCGAGGTTATGGACCTCAACGGCATCTGCCCCGGTCTCCACGGCTACCGCCACAACCTTTCGGAGTTGCGGCAGGTTGTCGTTGCGCGGCGCGGCATAGGTGGTGACGTACGCCTTCTGCCCTCGGCCCTTCACGATCGCTATCGCCTCCCGCAGGTCATCGAGACGCTCCAGCAGGTTCGCCTCGTACAGCCGACAGGTGATGTTGCCAAGGTAAATGGCATCGTATGGACTCAGATCCGATTCGGTGAGGTCCCGCAGATTCGAGATGGTCGTGTTCAACTCAAAGACCTGCACCACTATTCCTCCTTCATCCTGACCTCACCGGCGCATCACCGTCCAGGAAGGTTCCAGGCAAGGCTCTGCAAAGGCCGGCAAGGGCTCTCCTGCCATCCAGGAATCGATTGCCAGACGATAGCGCTGCACGAGCGGGGCGAGCAGGTCGGCTGCGAGACCTCTGCCCTGGAGCTTGACAACATCGACACCGGCATTGAGGATATCGGCCAGGTAATTGATCGCGCTGATCTGACGGCTTGGCAGAAGCCGTGTGGCCACGCATCGCTCTCCCCGGTAAAGCTCCCAGGGCTGCTCGCAGATCTTGAAGCACACCCCGGCGCCTCCCCGCTTCACGCTCCCCATCAGGCGACTGACGCCCTCACACTGGGATGCCATAGGACTCGAATTCAGCCGGTAATAGCTCGGCATCCAGCATCTGCCCAATAGAATGAACTCTTGCACCATATGGCTCATCACTTCGATCAATACATCGGGAACCTGCGCGAAGGCAGCGATCTCATCAGGCGTCAGGGTACCGGGAAGTACGACCGCGTCGGCCCCCAGGTCGCGATAGAAGGCGACATCGGCCTCGTTCATGATGGCGCAGCCGATGCTGGCGGTGATACTAAGTTTGGGGTACCGACTACGGAGTTCAGCCAGAAGACCCGCGTCGTTCACGATGACCCCATCGATCCCCCACCCGAGCAGCTCCCCGACCTTTTCCACGAGGTCTCGCCGTTCGGCTTGGCTAGGGATGATATTGAGGGCAACCTGCACGTGGCGGCCCTGCGCATGGGCCGCCACCAGCACGTCCTGAAGCGCCAGGGAGGTCAGTTCGCTCCTGGGTCCGCCGCGGCTAAAGCCTTTGAGGCCAACGTAGATGGCGTCGGCACCGGCCTCTAGCGCCACCTGCGCAGCCGCGAGGCTGCCCGCCGGCGCCAGGAGGACGGGCTTGGTGGCCCGATAGGCGGTCGACTGTAGCGAGGGGTTGGACCGCCCATGTTTAAGCGCGTCTAACATGATTTGTAGGGGGCACCCCGCGGGCGACAGGGTCGCACTCCAGTCGGGATTTAGGAGGGCCCATCGTTTGGCCGACGCTCACCTCGTAAGTAGGCCACCCAGTACACGCCGGCGACCAGCAGGGTCCCACCGACCACGTTGCCGGCGGTCACGGCGACGATATTTCTCGTTGCTCCGATGACCGACACCGTACCTTCCCCATCCAGCGCGAGCCCGAGGGGCAGGAAGAACCAGTTTGCGATCGAGTGCTCGAAGCCCATGGCCACGAATGCGGTAATGGGAAAGAGAATTGCCAGAATCTTGTCGGTCACGCTACGCCCGCCCATAGCAAGCCACACCGCCAGACACACCAGCGCGTTGCACAAAACGCCGCGCGTGAAGGCCTCGATAACCGAAAGATCGGCCTTCGCGCGAGCGATATTGAGGGCCGTCTCACCGACAGCACCCCCGCCCAGATCGGCAACGTTGGCCCACACGACGAGCATTACCGTAGCCAGGCAGCCGCCCACATTACCCAGGTAAGCCAGGAACCAGTTGCGCATGACCGCTCGGGTACCGATCAGTCTACTCGCCCAGGCCATGGCGATGAGGTTATTCCCGGTGAACAGCTCGGCGCCCGCGACAACG
Organism: Candidatus Methylomirabilis limnetica; assembly: GCF_003044035.1. Lineage (NCBI taxonomy): Bacteria > Methylomirabilota (SeqCode) > Methylomirabilia (SeqCode) > Methylomirabilales (SeqCode) > Methylomirabilaceae (SeqCode) > Methylomirabilis (SeqCode) > Candidatus Methylomirabilis limnetica. The sequence continues at coordinate 154,731 of NZ_NVQC01000016.1, read as the reverse complement.
ACGAGGATCAGTCCGAGGCAGAAGCTCAGGCCGCCGACCAACCGCGTCATGCCGAAGCCAAGGGTGGATTTGGTCACCACGACGATAAAGAAGAGAGCCCCTAGCGAAATGAAGGCGCCGGCCAGCACGGCCAGGACGAGCAGCGTGAGTGCATCGGTGCGCGCCTTCGCCACACCGAGGCCCTCGACTTTCCGCGCAATCTCGCGCGGCGGATACGCATCACCGAAGTGTAGATCGTTGTCCATCCGCTTAGCCCCCGCTAACGGAGCAACGCCACATTCCGGCGTCAGTCCCCATTGCTCTATTAGCCCGCCCACCCTTCAAGGCGTGTGCCTCCGAAACTGGACGCCGGGCAGGTCCTTGAAATCCGCGTCCTGTGTCCACACCGTTGCCCCGTAGACTCGGGCTGTGGCGAGAAAAACGCTATCAGCCATCGGCAGCTTACGTTCCAGGCTGATGCGAGCGGCCAGGAGCGCTAGCCGGGCGTCGAGATCAACCACGGTACCCTGCTGCATCACAGCCACCGCCTGGAGCGCGTGGCCCTCATCTCGTTGCTGGAGGACCCTCTTGAACACCTCGTAGACCACCAGGGATGGAACTAGCAACTTCTCCGTCCGTTCGATCGCCCGAGCGAGGAACGAGGCATTCGAGTCGTTCGCGAAATACTCCAGCCACGCACTCGAGTCGACAACATTCATCGGCGATCCGCCTCACGCTCGACCGTCGTGGCGATGCCCTGTAGGAACCCTCGCATACCCTTGATCGACCGTACGGGGATGAGCTCGATTCGATCCCCGTACAGAATCGCCTGTGCCTTCTGACCGGGCGACAGACCCAGCTTTTCCCGAATCCGCTTCGGAATGACGACCTGGAACTTGGGCGATACCGCCACCGTCTCCATACGACCTCCATCGATACGAATAGTGTTGCACAATCACTCTATCGATGGCGGAGCCGAGCGTCAAGATCGATGACGCTCGGGCGCGCGTCTGACCGGAAGGTGCGCCCCCGCGGTTGCGACATGCTCGCTGTGTTGTTGGGCTACGAATGAGCCGCGCACATCAGCGATATGATTGCACGAGACAACAGGCGTGCCGGCTCCATTGTTTGTTAGCCGGACGCGCGCCGGGATCTGTCCGTCGCTCGGACGATGGCGGGCGCCAGAGCCGCCTCGATCTTGTCCCAGCGTCCAAGGAACTGTTCGTTGCGAAGGGTAGTGAGGTCAATGATGCCTCGGGTTGAGTACTGCTTGACCTTCAACCTCGCTTCCTCGGCGGTGGCGATGAAGTACGTCGGAGCATCAGGCGGTTCGTTCAAGCACACGAACACGTACATCACTCCCGGTACTACCCTGTCCTGCATGATGGGCCAGCCGACGTTCTTCCGGCGCGCGATTGCCTTGACTTGCACATTCACTGTGCGGCCATCGTGCTCAGCGAACAGGTCGATGGCCTTCGCATTACCCAAGGTCATCGCAACTGAGTATCCGCGCCGATAGAGCTCCGCAGCTACGAAGTACTCACCTGCAAGGTGGGATGAGTTTCGGTCGGGTGTAATGGCCATTCTCGTAGTTCCGGCTAACTATGCGTATACTGACCAGTCTATTACGGTCACGGAATTTCTGAAGACAGAGCGGGTTCTCTTTGCTTGCCCGCTACTTGTCAAACAGTTTTCGAACACTTCCCAGTCGACAAATACTGGTCAGCCTTGATGTGCGAATACCTGACTCGGGACACTACTCTGCCTTCGGTTTGTCCTGCTCTCGCTGACGGAGGAGCCGCCGGAGCAACTTGCCGGTGCCAGGGCCGCCGGGGCCGGTGGCACGCGGCATCCGATCCAGGAACTCTACCTCACGCGGCAGCTTGTACACGGCAAGCTTCCCCGTGCAGAACTCGATCAACTCCGCCTTGAGCCCTTCGGAAGGCTGCTGACCGGCTTTGAGCGCAACAAACGCCTTCGTTCGCTGCCCCATGACCGGGTCAGGCAGACCGACCACGCCTACGTCAGCCACGGCCGCGTGGGTCAGCAGGACATCCTCGATCTCTTCAGGGCCGATCCGGTACCCGGAACTCTTGATCAGGTCATCCTCGCGGGTGAGGAACGAGATATAGCCATCTTCGTCCACGGTCACCATATCCCCGGCGCGGCACCAACCTTCCGTCACGGCGCGCCGTTGCGCTTCTGGATCGCGCCAGTAGACGGTCCCCGTTGGACCTCTGGCCAGCAACTCGCCGGGTTCGCCAGGCCGGCAGTCCCTCCCCTCTTCGTTGACCACCCTGAGTTCGTAGCCCGGAACGGCGGGGCCGATCGATCCCGGCTTGACCTTTCTCGGCCCAGCCGAGCTGACGAATACGAACATCATCTCGGTGGTGCCGAGTCCCTCGAAGATCTCGATGCCGAACTTCGCCTTCCAGTCAAAGTAGGTCTGAGCGGTCAAGGACTCGCCGCCGCCCGTGCACAACTTGAGCGAACTGAGGTTGTAGCGCGTCCGGGCATCCGGCACCTGAAGCATCTTGCGATAGGCGGTTGGGAGGGCCGAGAGGATGGTGACCTTGTGGTTCTGGATCGTCTCGAACGCCGCCTCCGGCGTAAAGCGCGGTAACAAGGAGAGGGCTGCCACGAATCGATACGGGATGGCAGTCGCGACGGAGTAACCGGCCGCCATTGCCAGTGGAGCCGGACTGAGGAGCACGTCCTCTTCAGTTACGCGCCAGCAGTATTTGCCGAAGCTGTCAGGGACGATCAGCGCCTCTTCCATGAAGTGGACCGTCCCCTTCGGCGGCCCCGTCGTTCCGGAGGTGAAGAGGATGACCGAAACATCCAACCGATCACGCCGCACCGGATCGCACGTCGGATCGCCCCCATCAAGCAGTGCCTGATATGCCAGATAGCCCTTCCGCTCGATCTCCTCCTGCGCTCCACCGACGACAATGACATGCCTGACAGTGTGAAGCAGGGGCCGCGCCTGCTCGAACTCCTCCAGCAGTGTGGCGGCAACGATGATCGCCTTGGCCTGCGTGCTGTTGCAGATGTGCGCGATTTCGGCCCTGGAAAAGAGGACGGAGGTCGGGACGATCACCGCACCGATCTTCAGGACCGCAAAGTTTGCCACGATTGCCGGTGGGATGTTCGGCAGGCGCAATACCACCCGGTCCGTCTCCTCGATCCCCAGCCGCCTGAGCGCACTCCCTAGCCTATTGACCTGATCCAGCAGCGCCTTGTACGGGATCTGCTTGTCCTCGAAGTAGAGGGCCACTCGGTCGCCGTTCCCTGCGACAACTGTCTTATCCAGCAACTCCTCGGTGCTATTGAACCGCTGAGGGAGGTGTACGAATTCCGGGAGCGCGTAGATGCGCTGCGGCCAGAGATCTATCGGAGGCAGGTATTCGGCAGGAATCTGACCCATCTCTCCTCCTAATATGTCCTAGGGCGCCTGCTATGTCCTCTCGCAGAGCGAAGCAGGCGGATGAGACATGCTCATGGTCAACGACAATTTACGAGCCTTAAATTACGGGCCTTTCCTCAAAGATCGCCGTACCGACTCGTACCAGCGTTGCTCCCTCTTCGATGGCGATCTCGTAATCGTGGCTCATCCCCATTGAGAGGTGGCGGAGAGGATAGTCGGGGCAGGCCTTAGCCGCCTGATCTCGTAACCACCGGAGCTTCCGAAAGAAAGGACGGACTTCCTGAGGATTCCTGCGGAATGGTGGGATCGCCATCAGGCCTTCGACAGCCAGATGCGTAAACTGCCGGCAGGCTTGGAGCAAAGGCAAGAGGTCAGTTTCAATGATGCCGGACTTACTGGGCTCTCCCTCCAGGTTTACCTCTACGAGAACCCGTACCTGCTTCCGTAAAGATGCCCCCTGCCGGTCCAGAGCGGCAGCAAGCCTCAAAGAGTCGAGCGAATGGATCAGATCAAACATCTCGGCAGCAGAGCGACTCTTATTCGTCTGTAAATGACCGATCAGATGCCATGTGACCGGGAGCGAGCTCAGGAGGGCAATCTTCTCCGAAGCCTCTTGAACCCTATTCTCGCCCAGCAGTATCGCACCAGCATCAACCGCCTCTCGGATAAGGGGAACCGACACGGTCTTGGTGACGGCAACCAGCTCCACCTCATCAGGGTCCCGACCGGCGCGGCGGGCCGCCTCGGCCATCCGACGCCTTACCTGCTCAACCCGATCTCTCACCCGTTCCGCCAAGCTTACCCTTCTTCACCCCCGCCCCTACGCGCACCGCCGTAAGGCGTGATCCGGATGGCTATTCGCCCGGAGCTCCGCAATCCCCTCAAACCGTAACAGCCGACGACAGTTCGGACAGACATTCTCCGATCCGCCGATCGGCAACAAGCAGTGTGGACAGGTCACCGTCAAACTGCCTGAACATAGAAGTAGCCTGAACAGTATGCTAAGTCGCCTCATTGACGCATCCTCCCTTCCATGGCTCGCATCGAGGAAGAGCTTTTCCGGGAATGGTTAATCGGCTTGGCGCCGCAAAAAGGTCGGGATGTCCAGCTCGTCCTCATTAAGGTCCTGGGGTCTGAGCTCCAGATCGCGGAGATTAAATTGATCATCGGAGGTCTCATGCCCAACCGCCCCGCGCTTCCTAAGGAAACCTCCACGCTCCGCTGCTCTGGATGCGTACATCTTCATTTCGACCATATTTGAGGACCCATCCTCTCTCACCGCGGTAGTGGCCTCGAACCCGGTGGCAATCACCGTCACACAGACTTCATCGTTGAGCGATTCGTCGATCACCGCTCCGAAAATGATGTTAGCATCTTGATGGGCCGCCATAGAGATCGTAGAGCTGGCCTCGTTCACCTCGTACAATGAGAGCGTCGGACCGCCGGTGATGTTAATGAGGACGCCCCTGGCGCCATCGATTGAAATATTTTCCAGGAGCGGGCTGTTAATAGCTCTTGCGGCAGCTTCGGAGGCTGCGCTCTCCCCTGACGCAACTCCGATGCCCATCATCGCAATCCCACGCTGCGCCATAATGGTCTTGACATCGGCAAAGTCCAGGTTGATCAGACCCGGCACCACAATGAGGTCTGCAATCCCTTGCACCGCCTGGCGCAATACATCGTCGGCAATCTTAAAAGCATCGGTCAGCGAGGTCTGTCGCTCCACCACCTGTAGCAGCCGCTGGTTCGGGATAGTGATCAAGGCATCGACGCTCTCGCACAGCGCAGCAAGTCCCCGGGCTGCTTGAACCTCTCTGGTCTTGCCCTCGAAGCCGAATGGCTTGGTCACTACCCCAACTGTCAGGATGCCCAACTCTTTGGCGAGATTCGCGATGATAGGCGCGGCGCCGGTTCCTGTCCCGCCACCCATACCAGCGGTGATAAACACCATGTCAGCGCCTTCCAAGAGGGCTCGGATCTTGTCGGTATCCTCAAGCGCCGCTTGTCGCCCGATCTCCGGATTCGCCCCTGCTCCACGACCCCCAGTGACGTTGGCGCCGATCTGAAGCTTGGCGCCCACGGAAGACATCCTGAGCGCTTGCGTGTCAGTGTTGACTATAAAGAAATCAACCCCGGTAAAATTCGATGTCGACATCCGATTTACCGCATTGGATCCCCCGCCCCCAACTCCGATCACCTTGATCTTGGCCGCGTGCTCGGCATCGATCTCCAGCGCAAATGGCATTTCCACCTCCCCCCGAAAGCGGTTATTGGATGTTGGAACTTACAGAAAATCGCTAAACCACTGCCTCATCCGCTTGATGATCTTGTCCACCAGGCTTTGTTCTGATGGCCTGCTAAACCGATGCTGGTTAAGATGCGCCGCGCCGTACAGCACCAGGCCCACGCCGGTTGCATGCATCGGTGAGCTTACCACTTCCTTCAAGCCGCCAACGCCAGACGGTATCCCCAGCCGCACCGGCAGGTCGAAGATCTGTTCGGCTAGCTCCGGCACACCCGTCATCGCCGAGGATCCACCAGTGACCACAACCCCGGCGGCTATCTGTTGCATCAGCCCGGCTCGTTTCACTTCCTGACTTGCATATGTGAGGATCTCCACCATTCTTGGCTGAACGATCTCGCACAACATCTGCCGCGAGAGCAGACGAGGCTTACGGCCGCCAACGCTCGGGACCTCCACCGCATCCTCACCCACCACGAGAGAGGCCAGGGCGCAACCGTACTGGCGCTTGATCTGCTCGGCACACTGGGGAGGGGTCCTGAGTCCAATGGCAATGTCATGGGTCAGATGGTCGCCGCCCAGCGGCAGCACCGCAGTGTGGCGGATGCTCCCATCCACGAAGACAGCGATATCAGTGGTCCCGCCGCCGATATCTATCAGGATCACTCCCAACTCTTTTTCATCTGCGGTCAGCGTCGCTTCACTGGAGGCCAGCGGCTGCAACACGATATCCCGCACCTCCAGCCCAGCCCTGGTCGCGCACTTGATGATATTTTCTGCCGAGGCGACGGCTCCCGTCACGATATGGATCTCGGCCTCGAGCCGAGATCCGCTCATTCCAACCGGTTCCTTCACCCCCCCCTGATCGTCGATAATGAACTCTTGCGGGATGACGTGGATCACTCGGCGATCGGCAGGCAGCGTGATGGCCTTGGCCGCCTCAATGACCCGATCCACATCGCTCTGAGTGATCTCCTGGTTCTTACCGGAGATAGCGATGACCCCCCGGCTATTAATCCCCTTGATGTGGCCTCCGGCGATCCCCACAAATGCGGAATCCAGGGCGACTCCTGCCATCGCCTCCGCTGCCTCGACTGCTTGCTTGATCGACTCAACGGTCACATCGATGTTGACGACGATGCCCTTCTTCAGGCCCCGCGATGGACTGATCCCGCATCCGACGATTTCGACCCCGTTCTCCGTCACTTCAGCGACGATGACGCAGATCTTGGTCGTGCCGATGTCGAGCCCTATCACGAGCTCGCCCCTTCGGGTCATGCGCCCTCCTTCGGAAGCGGCTTCACGATGACCTTATCGGAGAATCTGAGATCGACATATTCCAACTCGCGCAGGGTGGTCCCGCGCATCTCAAGCGCCCGCGCCAACCGATCCAACTGCTGCTGCAAGCCATCCTTCTCTCCGAAACGCAGGTATGGCAACCCGTGGTCCAGTAAAACGGTGTAGCTCCCATCGCCCTCCAATTGAATCTCTCTCACCTGCACATCCGGTCCTAAGGCGCCCTGATGAAACCGCTGCCATAGATAAATCCCCTGTTCGATGCGAGCGGGATCGATCCGCCCCCCCGTCTCGAGTGGGTGATCGGCGTGGAGCTTCAACATCGGGAGGTCGGACATCTCCGCGGGTGAAGCCTCCTGCAGGATGAGCCCATCCTCACTGACGAGGTAGGGACGATCTACCGCCACAACTGCGGATGGCGCGCGCTCCGACACGTGAACCAGTAGGGTTGCTGGAAGACGTCTGCTCACCCTGGCCGTTTTGATCCAGGGATTGCGTAGAATGGCCGCCGCCACCTCCTTCAAATCGACCTGGAGGATGCCAGCATGGGCGGGCAGGGCCAAGCTATCGATAATCGCCGCTGTAGGCACTTGTCTGTTTCCTTCAACGATGAGATCGCTAATCAGAAAATAGCGCATGGGCGTAGTGCGTGGAACCTGCTGCCAAACCAGCCATCCAAGCACGACCAGCAGCACAGAGAGGATGGTTGCGTTCGCACCCCACCTGAGGCGCGAATCAATCCTTCGGCCCTTGCGAGTCACGTCCTTCCGCCACCATCCTGATCTCGCCGGTACCAATCTCAGGAAGCGCCGATTTGGGCGAAATCCAACACCCTCATCAACTCGCGGTGGGCGATCCGACGACCTGGATCTCCAGTTCAAGCTCCACTCCTGTCTTGACCATCACTAGGGCTCTGGCTCGCTCGATTAGCCATAACACATCTGCCGCCGTAGCCCCGCCGAGATTCACGATAAAGTTACCGTGTTTCTCAGAGATCTGGGCTCCTCCTCGCCGCAGTCCCTTTAGCCCCGCCTGCTCTACCAGACGCCCCGCGAAGTCCCCCGGAGGGTTCTTGAAGAAACAACCGGCGGACCTGACCTCCACAGGTTGCGTCAGATTCCTCCTCGCCAGCAACGTCGAGATCGTCCCCCTGATCTCTGCCGCCCTTCCCCTCCGAAGCGTGAAACAGGCCTCAACGATCGCTGAACCTGCCGGAATGGTACAGTGTCTGTAAACCGGGCCGAGCTCCTCCCGCGTAAGATGTTGCTCCTCGCCTAAGCCGTCCACAAGGCGAATCCAGTCAAGATGATCGACGATGGCGCCTAATGGCGTCCCGGCATTCCCCTTGATCGCCCCTCCGACGGTTCCCGGCACACCTGACAGCCCTTCGAGACCGGTCAAGCTGCTCATTGCAGAGAAGGCCAGCAGACGGCTTGTCCGCACACTGGCCCCACACCTGATCTGTTCGCCGGAGACCTCAAGCTCCAGGAAGGTTCGTGAGAGGTTGATGACCAGACCCCTGACCCCTCCATCTAACACCAGCACGTTACTTCCACCACCGAGGATCAGGAGAGGAATCGCCTCGTCCCGCGCCACCTTGAGTAAGGCTTTCAGATCTTCAAGGCCAGCAGGGTAGACCATCGCCTCGGCTGGGCCGCCGATCCGGAAGTAGGTGTGCAGGGAGAGCGGCTCTTCAGTGAGGATCGTTCCCTTGATCACGCCTCGAAGCCGTTCCGACAACTTGAGCTGCCCCGCCGCCATCTCCTGTACCCTCATAGTTAGGGTATAGGGTTTAGGGTGTAGGGTATAAACCTCAGCATCAGTGCTTTTCCTAAACCCTATACCCTCCACCCTCTACCCTATACCCTTTCTTGCAGTCGGCCGACAATCTGCTCGCTGGCCTTCCAGATGTCTCCCGCGCCCATAGTGATGACCAGGTCGCCAGGACGGGCCAGATCAACGACCCGATCCGGGATCTCCTCCTTGCGTTCCACGTACAGGACCTTTGGCCCTCTCCGGCTGGCAATCACGTCCGCAAGCTGTCTGCCGGAGACGCCGACAATCGGCGCCTCTCCCGCCGGGTAGATCTCGGTGATGATCACCTGATCGGCCAGATCGAAAGCGGAAGCAAACTCGGGGAGGAGCCTGAAGGTCCTGGTATAACGATGCGGCTGGAAGACGGCGATCAGTCGCCGCTCAAATCCAGCCCTGGCCGCCTGTAGCGTGGCCTGGATCTCTGCCGGGTGATGGGCGTAGTCGTCCACCACCATGATGTCCTGAGGACTCCCCCTCACCTGGAAGCGCCGAGCGACACCGGAGAACTCCCCGAGCGCCGTCCGGATCTCGGCAAATTCGATCTCCAGCTCGAGGCCTACTGCTATCGCTGCCAACGCATTCGACACATTGTGCAACCCGGGAACCCTGAGTTGCACCTCCCCCAGAGGCTCTCCCCTGAACCTCACCTTGAAGATGGAGCTGAGTCCGGTGAGCGAGACCCCCTCTGCCGTCAAATCAGCCCGCGCGTTACAGGCATACGAGACAATGCGTTTCTGCACCCTGGGCAACAGGTCTCGGATCTCTTCTTGATCGAGACACAGAATAGCGGAGCCGTAGAAGGGGACTTTATTGATGAATTCGAGGAACGTCTCCTTGATCTGTTGCAGGTCGCGGTAGTAATCGAGGTGCTCGGCGTCGATGGTGGTCACCACAGCGATGGTGGGAGCCAGCTTGAGAAAAGAGCCGTCGCTCTCATCGGCCTCCGCGACCATGAACTCGCCCTGCCCGAGCTTCGCATTGCTGCCAAGCGCATCCAGCTTGCCCCCGATGACCACGGTAGGGTCAAGGCCAGCCTTGGCCAGGACCGTGGCCACCATGGAGGTTGTCGTGGTCTTCCCATGGGTGCCGGCAACGGCCACGCCATACTTCTTCATCCGCATCAGCTCGGCCAGCATCTCAGCCCGCTGAATGACCGGGATAGCATGGACCTTCGCCGCGACAATCTCGGGATTCTCTGGAGAGACCGCCGAGGAGCGGACCACGACGTCGGCATCCATTACATGGGCGGGATCGTGGCCGATCTGTACGGTCACACCCAACTCCCGGAGACGAAGGGCATGCTCTGACACCTTCAGGTCGGAGCCGCTAACCTGATAGCCAAGATTGTAGAGAACTTCGGCAATCCCGCTCATCCCGACTCCCCCAATCCCTACGAAGTGGATGTGCCGGATCTTCTTAAACATCGCTGCAGTTTCCAGTTTCGAGTTTTGGGTTTCGAGTTTTGGGTTTCGGATCTCCAACGTGGAACCTGGCATGTGAAACCTGGAACCCGACGTAGAACTTGGCGCCTGGCGCCTGGCACGCAGTCAGCGTCACGAGATCGGCTAAGCGGATCGCCGCGTCCGGCTTCTCTAAGCTCTTCGCCCTGTGTGCCATGACCTCAAGTCCCTCTCTGTCGCGAAGAAACGTCCGTATGATCTCGGCTACCGTGGCACCACTTAGATCGTGGTCCAGCACCATCCGGGCTCCGCCGGAGGCGACCAGCGCTTCAGCATTGTAGCGCTGGTGATCGTTAGCAGCAAAGGGGAACGGAACGAGTACCGACGGCTTCCCCAGGGCGCAGAGCTCTGCCACCGTGCCGGCGCCGGCCCGACAGAAACAGAGGTCGGCGATGGCATACGCCACGGCCATCGCCTGAAAGAACGGCTCTACCGCCGCGGAATATCCAAGAGCGTCATACCCTTGCCGGACAAGAGAAAGGTCGCGCGGACCCGTGGCATGGATGAACTGGATCCGCTCTCGCTCGTCTGTAAGCTTAGGGAGCGCCTCCATAACCGCCTGGTTCAGCCGGTGAGCCCCCTGGCTGCCACCGAAGATCAGAAGGGTGAATCGATTTGGATCGAGACCCAAGCGGGTCGCTGCCTCTGCCCTGCTCACGCCGAAGAGCTCCGCTCGGACTGGATTACCGGTCACCCGCACCTTACTCTTGGGGAAAAAATCAGATGCCTCTTCGAAGGCAACCGCGACGCTATCAACGATCCTCCCCAACCATCGATTGGCAAGCCCTGGCAAGGCGTTCTGTTCATGGATCACGGTCGGGACCCTCGCAAGCACTCCCGACAGTACCATGGCAGCCGAGGCGTAGCCACCAAACCCAACCACAACATCGGGACGGAACCGTCTAAGGATCGATAGAGCCCGGATGAGGCCTGAGGGGATCAGCGTGAGGCTCCTAAGCCGCGACAGGAGGCGCTTGCCCTGTAGGCCGGAAGCCCTGATCCCTTCGAAGTCCCAACCTCTCGTAGCCAGCAAAGATGCCTCAATTCCTCCCTCGACGCCAACAAATAGGAGCGACACGTCTGTCCTTCTTGACCTGAGCTCCTCGGCTAACGCAATGGCAGGAAAGAGGTGACCGCCAGTCCCACCTCCTGTAATGATGGCCTTCACGCGAGTCGTCCTCTCGCCGCCTGGTAACGGGAGATGCTGAGCAGGATCCCGATACCTAAACAGGTGGTGATCAGGGATGTGCCACCGAAGCTGACCAACGGCAAAGGCAAACCCGTAATGGGTAGCAGTCCGACAACCACCCCAAAGTTGATGACGGCCTGTGTAACGATGCTAAAGGTAATTCCCATCGCCACATAGGCGCCGAACAGATCAGGCGCCCGGAGTGCGATCCGGGTCCCGCGCCACAGGATAATACCGAAGAGGAAGACCACCAGCAGAGCCCCCACGAAACCTGTCTCCTCCCCGACGACGGCAAAGATGAACTCGGTGTGGGACTCGGGCAGATAACCCAGTTTCCCAAAGCTGTCGCCGAGCCCCCGCCCCAGAAGTCCCCCCGATCCCGATGCGGTGATTGACTGGTGGATCTGATGCGCTGCTTGGGATGAGGCGTGATTAGGGTCCAACAGCGTCATCACTCGCGTTCTGGCATACGGCTGCGCCATGACGAACATGGAGGCAAGCGTCACGACCACGAGAACAATAATGCTCAGGTGACTGAGACGGACGCCTGCCACAAAACACAGCGCCAAGACTGCACACATCAGGACCGCCGCCATCCCAATGTGGGGCTGAAACACAATCAGGCCGCAAACGAGTCCGGCAAGGCTCAGCGGTTTGAGGAAGCGTTTGGTGAAGTTCTCCTCCCGATCGGCGCTTCTGGCGAGGATCCTGGCCATGAGTAGAACGATGGAGAGCCTGGCAAGCTCGGAAGGTTGAAAGGAGACCCCGAACAGCCGGAGCCACCGCTGTGCGCTGTTGACCTTGACCCCGATTGACGGGATCAGCACCAGGGAGAGAAGGCACAGCGAGACTAAGAACAACAGGGGCGCATACCGCTGAAATGTCCGGTAGTCGCGGTACATGGCCCAGACCATGACCGCGATCCCGATCACGGCCCAGAGGATCTGCTTCTTCAGGAAAAAGAATGGATCGCCGTATTTATCCTGGGCCTTGATGGCGCTCGCGCTATAGACCATGACGATACCAATCAAGACCAGCACCAGCGAGACACCGTATAGCAGCCTATCGTAGGAGGGGCGCTTAGCGATCATGCTTGCCCTGGTATACTGTAAGCGGGGGGCAGAAGCTCCCGTACCGCCGCCTTGAACACGCGTCCTCGCTCTTCGAAATCAGTAAACATATCGAAGCTGGCGCAAGCCGGCGAAAGCAGCACAACCTCTCCTGGTGATGCGGCGGCTGCGGCGCGCCGAACGGCCTCCTCGAGACTGGACGCATCCTCCGTCGGACACGCGGGGGCCAGCGTTCGCCGCAGCGTCTCAGCGGCTTCACCGATCAGGATCAGCCGCTTGACCCGCTCGCGGACCAGGGGGATGAGCGGCGCGAAATCGCCATGCTTGTCCCTGCCGCCGGCGATGAGCACAACGGGGTTCGTAAAACTCTCCAGCGATCGGACAACCGCCCCAACATTGGTCCCTTTGGAGTCGTTGACGTAGCGAACGCCGTCGATCTCCGCGACAAACTCCAGACGATGTTCCAGCCCTTCGAAACTGGTGAGCGCTATCCGGATCGCTGTTGTGGGGGCGCCGGCTACCGCCGCCGCGAGGCCGGCAGCCAGGGCGTTCTCCAGGTTATGTACCCCCTGGATCTGGAGTTCGGACACCCGGCAGATGGCCTCTCGCCTCCCGTCAAGGGCCAGCATGAGCTGATCGCCTTCAACATACGCCCCTGTATCGAGCGGCCTGGTCCGGCTGAATGCGATCCTCCGTCCTCGGGCCCGTGCTGACACCTGAAGAACCAGCGGATCGTCCGCATTGATGACGGCAAAGTCGGACGGCCGTTGATTCTCGAAGATGCGAGCCTTGGCCTGGTAATAGTCTTCGACCTGATCGTAGCGATCAAGATGATCAGGAGCGAGATTCAGCAGTAACGCCACGCGCGGCCTGAACTCTTCGATCGTTTCCAATTGAAAGCTCGATAGCTCCACGACCACACACTCACCCGCCGCGAGGGAAGGCGCCACTCGGCAGAGGGGGGTACCGATGTTGCCGGCCACATGCGAAGGCATGCCGGCGTGCTTCAGAATTGCGCCGAGAAGGGTCGTGGTGGTGCTCTTACCGTTGGTCCCGGTGATCCCGATGAATGTGGCTTCACTGTACCGGTAGGCCAGTTCGACCTCACCGATGAGCGGGATGCCCACCTCACGAACCCGCTGAAACAGCGGCTCACGCAGATCGATCCCCGGACTTACCACGACGAGATCGGCCGAGAGCAAGGAGTGCAGGTACTGCTCGCCCAGCTCAAGACTGACCCCGTCCTGCTCCAGGCTGCAGAGGTCAGCGCCGATCTCACGCTTACCCCTGCGGTCGGTGCCGATGACCGTGGCGCCCTGTTTGAGCAATAGGCGGCAGGCCGCCTCCCCGGATCGCGCCAACCCAACGACCACCACCCGTTTACCGGCCAGATCCAGCATGGTTACCACCATGCAGTTCCGGGTTCCGGGTTCCAGGTTTCGAGTAAGCCAAACTCGTAACGTGAAACCTGACATGTGGCACTCGAAACTCGAAACTCGAAGCTCGAAACCTTTCTCAACGCCTTCACCTCAACTTCAACGTGGTGAGCGAGAGCAGGGCAAGGATAAAGGAGACGATCCAGAACCGGACAATGATCTTCGGCTCCGCCATCCCGTTCAGCTCGTAGTGGTGATGGAGGGGCGCCATCCTGAAAACTCGTCGGCCGGTAGTCCGGTAGGAGAAGACCTGCATGATCACCGAGATGGCCTCTGCCACGAATACCCCCCCGACGATGAGCAGGAGCAACTCGCTCTTGACCAGAACAGCGAGCGTAGCCAAGGCGGCCCCAAGCGCCAAAGAGCCGGTGTCGCCCATAAAGAGCTGCGCGGGGTACGCGTTGTACCAGAGGAATCCCAGGCTGGCCCCGACGATGGCACCGCCAAAAACGGTGAGCTCAGAGCTCCCTCTCACAAAGATCACCTGCAGGTAGTGAGCGATGCTGGCATGCCCTGCAATGTACGCCAGGACCGTATACGCCGCAGCGGTCATCAAGATCGGGCCGATAGCCAATCCATCGAGGCCGTCGGTCAGATTCACCGCATTAGATGTGCCAACAATGACCAGCGCCACGAACAGGACATAGCCCCAGCCCAGATCGGGCATCCAGTCCTTGAGAAAGGGGATAGTCAGCTTCGTCGTAAATGGATCAACCGGGTTGATGTACAGGAAGAGTCCAATGAGTAGGCTGGGAATCACCTGCCACAACAGTTTTGTTCTGACCGAGAGTCCCTTGCTATTCTTGGACACCACCTTCAGGTAGTCGTCGATGAACCCCACCGCCCCCATCCAGACCGTGCAAAACAGGGCAAGCCAGACGAACCGGTTGGTCAGATTCGCCCAGAGCAGCGTGGCGATGAGCACAGAGGCCAGGATCAGGAGCCCACCCATCGTAGGCGTCCCGGCCTTCTGCAGATGCCCCGCTGGCCCGTCGTCCCTGATGCTTTGACCGATCTGCAACTCCTGAAGCTTGCGGATCAGCGCAGGTCCCAACAGCAAACTGATCAGCAGCGCGGTCAGGATGGCCCCGGCCGTACGGAAGGTCACGTACCGGAAGACGTTTAAGACAGCGTAGCTTTGATGCAATGGGAAAAGCAGGTGATACAGCATAAAACCTCATTAGAGGGTTTAGGAGTTCCACGTCTCGATCCTCCCCTAGACCCTACACCCTTTACCCTATACCCTGCTCCTATTTGCCCGGCGTCACCAGATGCCGCCGATCCACCAACGCCCTGCCCTCTGTCGATTTGAAATGGGTTGAGCGCTTTTCTCGATGGGCCTCAAGCGCCAATTCCACCAGACGAATAACAAGCTCCGCAGGCTTCACCCCGCTTCCCTCCCAGAGGGTAAAGGAAAGCGACCCCGGCATGGTATTGACCTCATTGACGTACGGCTTCATCGCGGCCGAGTCGATAAGAAAATCGACCCGGGAGATCCCGCGCGAGTCGATCGCCTTAAAGGCTGCTGCTGCCATGGAGCGTATCTCGTCTGCAAGGGTCTTTGGAATCCTGGCGGGAATGATGCTCGGCGCGAGATCCGCGCTTCCCGGCTGTGTGTCCTCCGGGTACTTGTCGCGGTAGCCCACAACCTCGCCCGAGTTGATGATCTCTTCACATTCCGAGACGGTCAACGCGTGATTGCCCAGGACGCCGCATTGCACCTCGATCCGCTGTTCAACAGCCCGCTCTATCAGCACGCGGGAGCTGAAGCGCATTGCGAGCTTCGCCAAGCTCAGCGCTTCGCCCGCATTATGAGCCATACCTATGCCAACGCTGGAACCGGCCACGGCAGGCTTGACTACCACCGGGTAGCTCAACCTGCGCTCAATCCCCTTCGCAACGGCCGCCTCATCCTCCAACAGCTCGCGTCTGGTGATACCGACCCCCTCAACAACAGGAAGGCCTGCGCCCTGAAAGATGAGCTTGGAGATAATCTTATCCATTCCTATGGCCGAGGCGGTGACCCCAGCCCCCACATACGGCAGATCGGCCAATTCACACAGACCCTGAATCGTTCCATCCTCGCCATGCGTCCCATGAATGACCGGGAAGGCGACGTCGATTGTGGGGTGGAGCTGTTTGCGAAGCCAGCCTTTTCGCTCCTGCTGCGGCACCAACGTGCCGACCGATGGGTCCGGCGCCAGAAAGAGCGGATCAACCCCCGTCGCGCTCTGGCCCCGGTCCAGGTTGTCAAGCAGGGGTATGTATCGATCCCGATTCAACCGCAGCTTTTCCGCGTCGAGCTTCGATCGCTCAGCCGTTCCCGCCACAACGCTTCGTTCCGCCAGCTTTCGTATCTCGGCATCGACCGTCAACAGATCCCGAACCGCCTCGCCGGTAAGCCATGTGCCCTCTGCCGTAATAAAGATCGGCAGCGTCTCGAACTGGTCCTGCAATGAGAGCAGGACCTCATAGATCTTACTGGCGGTCATGATCGAAATCTCTCGTTCCACCGAGCGACTTCCGAAGATCAGCCCTATGCGTCTGGCGGCGCCACTCATGCGAGCTCCAGGTACGTATCAGGCAGTCGATTCTCGTACAGCAGGACATCGCCCTCTCGGACGATCGCCTTGAGGTGGTCAGTCACTTCACCGCTGTGCCGGGCCACCAGGATCCGGCTATCGGCAAACCCACCCTCGCGAAGCCCTTCACGCAGCGGTAGTGTCTGCTGTGGCCCGACCAACAGGACGTAATCGCAGACCGCAGCGGCAGCTCGGCCAAACCGGCGGTTCTCCTCCGCCTCGATCTGGCCTAACTCCACCAAGCCCGGCGTGATCAGGATCTTCGAGCCCCCCTTAAACTGGCTGAGGACCTCCAGGGCCATCTGGGCCCCAAGCGGATTGGCGTTGGCCACATCGATCAGCTTGATGACCCCACCCTCTTCGCGAAGCTCCAGGCGCTTGGGCGCCGGCGTAAGAGACTTCACCCCGTCGGCAATCTCCTCCAGGGGTACACCGCACTCTAAGGCAGCAGCCGTCGCCCCCAGGATATTGGCAATGTTCCAGCCCCCGAGCAGCTTGGTCTCGAACATGGCCGCGCCATACCCGGTCTCCACGCGAAAGGCCGAGCCATGGCTGGAGAGCTTGACGTCTTTCCCCCGAACGTCCAGATCCCGTTCGTCATCACCGACCCCGTACAAGATCACGCGTCGACCTTCCCGCCTCGCGCGTTCGGCCAATCGCAGAGCGCCTGGATCGTCAGCGTTCACGATCGCTAAGCCATCCGGTGGAAGCGAATCGATCAGCTCATACTTCGCCTCGGCGATCCGTTCCGGCGTGCCGAACCGCTCGAGGTGCTGGACCCCAACCGCCGTGAGGATACCGATCCGGGGCCGCAGGATCTCGCACACCTCCTTGATCTCGCCGGGGCCGTAGGCCGCCACCTCGACGACGAAAAACTGGTGATCGTCCCGAAGCGCCTCGCGGACAACCCGAACGATACCCATGGTGGAGTTGACCCCGTCAGGCGTCTTAAAGACCGAGTAGCGCTTCTGAAGCAACGTCGCGGCGATGAACTTCGTCGTCGTCTTTCCATAGCTTCCAGTGATCCCGACGACCTCCCCGGGATACTGACGCATGCGCACTTTAGCCTGCGCATAGAAGCGTTGATTGACCGCCTGCTCCAGTGGAGCGAGGCTCAGGTTTGCCACGAGGACCGTGCCCGCCGCAATCTCGGACATCACAAGCAGGCCGGTAGCCAAGCCTATACCGACAAGGAGGGCGAGAGGGGCCACCATGAGTCTGGACAGTAAGAGTACAGTCAACCCGGAGGTTACAAGCATGGCCACCACCGCAAGGAGGAACGTGACTGCTACTAAGCGTACCGTTCGAGATGTCCACTGCAGTTGCTGACTGACCTGCAGCGAGGACCACCGGGATCTCAGCCACATACCGGCGGCCAGCCAGATAATGTAAAACGTGCCTGTCCCGGCATGCCTTAAGCCGGGAAAAACAGGGAGAGGTAACAACGCAAGGAGAATTCCGGCCCCTAAGACCGCCACCTGAACGAGGGCCCCTCGGCCGTTCAGAACCAGGCCCCAGTGCCTGGCGATCCAACCACGCAGGCGCGCACTGTTGTAACGCTCCAGCTGGGCAAGGTATATCAGATCCAGATGGCGCATTATAACGACCGCCATATATGGCAAAAGACCAGTGACGGCCCGGCCTGCGAGTGAAGGTCCAAGTACCACACCCGACCGCATCACTGGCTGTCCTGGCACAAGAACTCCCTTACCAACCGGCCAAAACGGTCCGGGCTGTCAACAAACGGGAAATGGCCGGCCCCTTCGAACACCTCCAACCGCGAGCCCTGTATCCCGCGCGCCATAATCTCCATCGAGGAGAACGGCACCTCCTGATCCCGGTCTCCCCAGATAATCAGTGTAGGCGTACGAACAGACGACAAGATCCCCCGGAGGTCTTCGCTCACGACCTTGACCAGCGTAGCGCGTAGTGCTCCGGCGTTCCGATAGTCCCGCGACCCCATCCGCTGATAGAGTTCGGCAATCACTCGCTCGCCCAGCCTACCCCACATAGGCAGCGAAAACACCTGCTTCGCCAGCTTCGCGGCTCCAACCTTCATGCGGAACAGAGGCCCTCGTCTCGGGCGGATCCCTGCGCTGGCCACCAAAACAAGACTCTTGACCCTATCGGGCCACTTGGCAGCCAGGGCCAGCGCGATTCGGCCTCCAAATGAATGGCCGACCAGACTGGCCACCGAGATGTTGAGGCGATCCATAAATGCCTCGACATAGGAGGCATACTCCCATGTCCCCCACACCGTAGCAGCCGATGGCGTCCAGCCAAAACCAGGTAGATCGAGGGCGTACACCCGAAATCGATCCTCCAGAGCCTTGGCGACTGTACCCAGGGACTCGGCTGAGGTACCCCACCCATGAAGGAGAACTATCGGCCTCCCCTCTCCCCACACGGTAAAATGGGTGTCCAGGTCACCGACACGTATCAGCACACCACCACCAAATACCCTTCACCCTATACCCTGTCTTCACGGTTGAACCCCAGCTCGCGAAGCGCCTCTCTGACCACCTGTCGGTCATCAAAGGGAATCGTGCGATCGTGAAGAATCTGATAGGCCTCATGCCCTTTCCCCGCGATCACCACCATGTCACCTTGTCCCGCCAGCGAGAGAGCCTCACGAATGGCCATTGCCCGGTCTAAAATTGTAACATAGCCCTTTCCCTGACCCCATACCTTTTTCGCCCCAGCCTCGACCTCCTCGATGATCTGATGAGGGTCCTCACTGCGGGGATTGTCGGAGGTGATCACAGTAAAGTCGGCTAACTGCAGAGCCGCTTCTCCCATAATTTGACGCTTCCCCCGATCTCGATCTCCCCCGCACCCGAACAGGACAATCAGGCGTCCCGGACAGCACTGCCGTGCCATATGAAGGACGCGTCGCAGGGCGTCAGGGGTGTGCGCATAATCGACGATCACCCTGAACTCCTGTCCCCCCTCTACTCGCTCACACCGACCCGGGACGTGGTGGAGTGCGGCAATCCCGTCTGCCACCGCTGACAGATCCACGCCGAGATGTAACCCTGTAGCAGCGGCTGCCAGGATGTTGGACAGGTTATAGCCCCCCAGTAACGGAGAGTGAATCGCCGTCGTCCCCCACGGGGTGTGCAGTTGGCACCGAACTCCATCCGGTCCCATATCGATATCGGTGGCCGACAGGTCCGCCGGCCGTTGCACGCTGTAGGTGTAGCGTCTCACACGCGTCGCCCCGAGAAAGAGGTCAGCAGCCGGATCATCCATATTGATGACCGCCGCCTTTTCCGTCGCTTTCGTTGACCCGACACCTAGCCCCTCAAACAGAGAAAGCTTTGCGCTTCGGTACGCCTCCATGGTGCCATGAAAGTCCAGGTGGTCCTGTGTCAGATTCGTGAACACGGCCACGTCAAACTCGCAGTCATCAACGCGATGCAGGGCCAGGGCGTGGGACGAGACCTCCATGACGACGCTGTCAGTGCCCAGATGCGCCATCCGATTGAGAAGCGCTTGCAGATCGTAGGACTCCGGTGTCGTCCGCGCCGCCTCTATCTCTACCCCGTTGCAGCGATACCCGATAGTCCCGATCAGCCCGACCTGATGTCCTGCGCGTCGCAGCACCGACTCGATCAGGTAGGTGGTGGTCGTCTTGCCGTTAGTCCCTGTCACCCCCACCATGGCGAGCTTATGCGAGGGATGACCATAGAATCGACACGCGACCATGGCAAGGCTCTGCCGGGCATTGGCTACCCTTACCACCGTCCCACCCCGTAGTGCACCCTCCGGCAGGTCGCTTCGCTCCACCAGGGCTGCAACGGCACCCGCGGCCCATGCGGCTTGGAGGAAGTCGTGGCCATCCCGCCTGAACCCACTGATGCACACGAATAGATCCCCGGGTCTCACATGTCTGGAATCGTATCGGACATCATGGACCTCTACATCGACAGACCCGTGGAGAACCTGGTACTCGGTCCCCTCAATTAAGGCGAAAAGTTGCACTGCGAATCCCTTCTGCCACCCGGAGCCGCTCTCGGGTGCCCGGAGTAATCCCGAGATGTTTCAGGGAATCACGAGCGATCTCCCGGAACGTCGGCGCTGCAATCGATCCACCCCAACGGAGCGTGCTCGGATCGTCGATGATCACGATGATAGCCAGCCGAGGTTGCTCGACCGGGACAAACCCGACAAATGACGCCACCACCTTATGCTGAGAGTAACGACCGGTGGCTGGTTCCAGCTTCTGAGAGGTCCCGGTCTTCCCTGCTACATCGAATCCCTCTACGGCCGCTTCCTTTCCCGTCCCTTCCGTTACCACCCCTTTGAGGACAGTCGCGAGGGTTCTCGATGTGGCTTCCGAGATCACTCGCCTGACCTGCACGGGCGCGTTCTCGACGATAACTTTGCCATCCGCCGCGACGATTGACTTCGCCACGTAGGGACGAACCAGGATGCCACCGTTCGCAATCGCGCTCATCGCCACCAGCATTTGCAGGGGACTCACGGAGATCTCCATCCCAATGGAGAGCGAGGCGAGCGAGAGGGCCGACCACTCCTTCGGACGCCGGACCAAGCCTGGCGTTTCTCCTGGCAGATCGATATTGGTGAGATTTCCAAATCCGAATCCGCTGATGTAATTGTAGTAGAGGCTCTTGCCCAGCCGCATGCCGACCTTGATAGCCCCCACATTGCTCGAGTGAGCCAGTACCTCAGAAAATGTCATGATCCCAAACCGTTCATGATCCCGAATGGTGACCCCGCCCACCGTGATGGCGCCTCCATCTCCGTCGAACTGATCTTCGGGTCGCACGAGTTTCTCCTCCAGGGCGCCGGCGCCCACGATGGCCTTAAAGGCCGACCCCGGCGCATAGTAATCCACCACCGCCCGATTCCGGCGAGCGAAAGCCACCGCCTCAGTATACGCATTGGGATCAAACGTGGGGTAGTTGGCAAGTGCTAGGATTTCGCCGCTGAAAGGATCCATCACAATGGCACTGCCACTGAGGGCGCCGGATTTGGTCACCGCGGCTTCCAGCTCCCGCTCAGTGATATACTGGACCACCTCATCAATCGTCAGGTGTAGATCTGAACCCTGCGCCTCACCTGCTTCCTCTCTGAAGATCGGTCGACGCCTGGCATCCTGTTGTTGTGCAAGCCACTTACGCTTACCGGCCAGGTAGGTATCGTACTGCAGCTCAAGTCCTTCCAGCCCGCGATCGTCTGTCCCTACAAACCCCAACAGGTGGGCCGCCTGTTGCTGTTTTGGATAAAATCGCTTACTCTCCGTGTCAGATTCGATCCCCTTCAGCATGAGACGCGCAACAGCCTGCGCTTCCTCCGTGGAGACTGATCGCTTGATCCAGACAAACGGCTTCTCCGTTTGGAGTCGCTCAAGGATCTTCTCGGCAGGTAGGCTGAGCGCGGCAGACAGGGCTGCGGCGGCACGTTTCGGGTTCACCACTTGGGACGGCCGAGCGCCAATTGAGGAAGCCCCAATGCTAATGGCCAGATCCCGACCATTACGATCGTAAATCGTTCCGCGCCTGGAGACCGATGAAATCCGGTCCGAGGACTGCCGCTTGGCGGCCTCTACGAGATCCGCGTATTGATACACCTGGAGAGAAAAGAGCCGGCCGGAAATGATCGTGAGGGCTGCAGCAAGCGAGCAGAACAGCACGATCACGCGACGCCGTAACCGGCCGAGCTTCGCTGGCGCGGGCGTGGCCTCTCCTTTTTTGGACGATCTCTCGCGAGTACGACGCTGCATCGGCATACCACATCTTCCAAAGACTACTCGAGTACGATCACTTGACCTGGCTTAGGGCTAATGAGTCCAAGCTGACCGCGGGCGATCTCCTCCACGCGGCGGAGCGACTTGAGCCTGGCGACCTCAAGACGCAGCTCTTTCTGCTGTCGAATGAGGTCAGCGCGCTCCCCCGCGAGGCCTTCTACCTGGTACCCGAGTCGAACTACCTGAATAGGCTGCCACACGTAACACAGGACCCCGAAAAGGACGAGACTACCTAACAGCAGCGACGGGAGCTGATCG
Source organism: Candidatus Methylomirabilis limnetica (assembly GCF_003044035.1). Taxonomy (NCBI): domain Bacteria; phylum Methylomirabilota (SeqCode); class Methylomirabilia (SeqCode); order Methylomirabilales (SeqCode); family Methylomirabilaceae (SeqCode); genus Methylomirabilis (SeqCode); species Candidatus Methylomirabilis limnetica. Next base: position 132,204 of record NZ_NVQC01000016.1, on the reverse strand, counting down.
AACCCTCGAATCTGATCAACCCGCGGTTTCAGTAAACTGCCCACCCGATCTCGTCCAACCGACGTCAACGCGGCGATACCTTGCTCTCTCACCTCATCCCCTCCTCTAGCACCGTTCCGCAGCCCGAAGCTTTGCGCTGCGGGCACGAAGATTGACTTCAATCTCCCGCTCCGTTGCGATAACCGGCCGTTTGGTTAGAAGATGGACGCGCGGCGGATCCGAACGCGCCCACCCCCGAAACGTTTCCTTCACAATCCGATCCTCGAGCGAATGAAAACTGATGATACAGATCCTTCCTCCAGTAGCGAGCAGCCCGATGGCATCCTGCAGGCCACGGCGAAGCCCGGCCAACTCATCGTTCACGGCAATACGTAACGCCTGGAAGGTTCGTGTCGCGACATGGATCCGGCGCGGCCAGGCACGCCTTGGTACCGCCGCAGCCACCAGACGCGCGAGTTGAGCGGTGGAGGTCAGTGGCTGCTCCCGCCGGTCTTGGACGATCCGCGCCGCTATCCGCCTCGCCCAACGCTCCTCGCTGTAGTCCTGCAGGACCCTCTCGATTTCGCGCTCCGAGAGCTTGGCCAGCAGCTCTGCCGCTGATATCCCATCTCCATGACGATCCATCCGCATATCCAGTGGCCCGTCCCTCATGAAGCTGAATCCTCTGGAGGCATCGTCAAGTTGAAAGGATGAAAAGCCCAGATCAAACAAGATGCCATCGAAAGGGCCCCATCCATTCTCGGCGGCGATGGCACCCAGCATGGCGAAGTCACCCTGGAACAACTCGACTCGATCTCCGAACTGCCTGAGGCGCTCCTTGGCCAAGACCAAGGTCTCGGCATCACGATCAAGCCCGTATAGATGACCAGTCGGCGCACTCTCGATCAGGAGGGCTTCCGCGTGTCCTCCCAATCCCACGGTCGCATCCAGGTAGCGACCACCAGCATGCGGCCGCAGGGCATCCAACGTCTCAGTAAGTAAGACCGGGACGTGCAGTTCCCCAATGGCCACGCCAGCCCCCATACCCTGCACCCTGTACCCCGAACCCCCCGCACCCGCGGGGGCAGGCCTTTGCACCTATACCCGGATCCCGAGTTCCGCCAGCTTGCTCGCGTAATCCTCAGGGTCCCGCTCCTGCGCGCAAAAGGACGCCCAGCGATCTCTATTCCAGATTTCGATCTTGTCCAATACCCCAACAATCACTACATCCCGGCGCAGATCCGCCTTTTCTCTGAGTTGCGGAGGAATCAGAATTCGCCCCTGGCTGTCAACAGTCGACTCGACCGCACGGGCCGAGATGAGGCGAGCGTATTCCCGGAACTTTTTATCCGAGTTTCCCTTACTCAGGAGATTCTGCTCGATCTGCTGCCAGGTTTTGATCGGGTAGGCTGCGATGCAGGCGTCAAAGAGGAGATCGACCAGGACAAGCTCACGCTCTCGTCGTCGCTTGAGAATCTCGCGATATCTGGCCGGGATGCTGAGCCGCCCTTTGTCGTCAATGGCGTGTTCGAAGCTTCCGCGAAACATGGGCTCACACCGCTTTTCTATGGCGCTTTATACCACTATATCCCACTTCATCCCACCATGTCGCATACAATAGTGAAGCGCGTTGGCCCTGTCAAGAGAAATATGCAGGCAAGATGCAGCTTTCAGCGGTCGGTTTTCAGCCGCTTGCTAGACAAGTGCGGAAGAGCAGGTTCTGGACCTGGAGATCACCAGAAAGCAGGTAGTTGTGATGCGGAATCCTTTGGGTGTGTTGCCGAAATCCGACGGCTGATAGCTAAAGGCTGGCGGGCGGGCAGGACAACCGTCAGGGAAGCGTAATCAGGAGATTGTCGATGAGACGCGTCTCACCGAATCGCACGGCGATAGCGGCCAGCATGGGGCCTTCGATTTGATCGAGCGGCTTCAGTGTCTCAGGATCACAGAGGGCTACATAATCGATCCGCGCTAGCGGCTCAGTCTCGATCATGGTTCGCATCTCATCGAGTAGAAGCTTGGTGTTCCGCTCTCCTGCCTCGACCCGCTCTTCCGTGAGCCTGAGGGACGCATAGAGGACACATGCCGCCTGTCGCTCCTCAGGCGTCAACCGAACGTTTCGGGAACTCATCGCGAGGCCGTCAGCCTCCCGGATCGTCGGTAAGAGGACGATCTCGAGGTCCAAATTGAGGTCGTCCACCAGGCGCCGAACCACCGCCGATTGCTGGTAGTCCTTCTGCCCGAAATAGGCCCGGTGCGGCCTGACAAGATTGAACAGCTTCGTGACGATCGTCGTCACGCCACGAAAGTGCCCAGGACGGGAAGCGCCGCACAACCCATCGGTGATCTCGGTCACGTCGACGTACGTCTGGAAGCCATCCGGATAGATCGCCTCTGCGGACGGCGTGAACACCAGATCAACCCCTGCCCTCTCCGCCTGGGCCAGATCGTCCTGCAGATCCCGCGGATAGCTATCGAAATCCTCGCCCCGCGCGAACTGGATCGGATTGACGAAGATGCTTACGATGACGACATCGTTTTCTGCGCGCGCTCTCCGCATGAGCGACAGGTGCCCCTCGTGAAAGGCGCCCATCGTGGGTACGAGTCCAATGGTCTTCCCTTCGCGCCGAAGCGACTCACATCGGCGGCCGATCGCAGACGGCTCATGAATATTCTGCACTGCGCCCCCTCACTCTTTCAGTCTCCCGGAACCTTGCCCCCACACAGGTTTTACTTCGTGCGGGCTCAGCAAGCAGCGCCCCTACATTCTCCCAGAGACCTCGTACCTCTCACAGATCCAGCAGCGCTCTCTCGGTCTCCTGGTCGATCGAGTATGTGTGTGCGGCATCAGGAAATCGGCATTCGATCACCTCTTCCCGGAAGCGGCTCACCGCATCGCTGATCACCTTGGCGAGATCAGCGTACTGCTTCGTGAACTTCGGAACGAAACGATCGAAGAGCCCAAGCAGGTCATGGATGACCAGAACCTGACCATCGCAATCTGGACCGGCACCGATCCCGATGGTGGGAATAGTCAACCGCTTAGTGATCACCCGGGCGAGTACGCCGGGAATCGCCTCAAGCACGATCGCAAAAGCTCCCGCCTTTTCAAGCGCCATGGCATCCTCAAGGATGCGGCGTGCGTCGTCGCGCCCTCGCCCCTGAACCTTCAAGCCTTCCTGCAGTACGGCCGTTTGTGGGGTAAGCCCGACGTGCCCCATAACCGGAATCCCCGCGTCCACGATCGCTCTCACGCATGGGAGGGAGGGCCAGCCGCGCTCGACCTTGACGGCGTGAGCCAGACCCTCCTTCACGAACCGCCCGGCGTTTCTGACCGCCTCTGCTGGTTCAGCCTCGTACGACATGAACGGCATGTCAGCAATCACCATGGATCGCTTCACAGCGCGAGTGACCGCCTTGGTCATCATGAGCATCTCGTCCATGGTAACCGGAATTGTGGTCTCGTACCCCAGAACGGTCATCCCCCCGGAGTCACCTACCAGAATCAGATCGATCCCGGCGCGATCCACAAGCAGGGCCATCGGGTAGTCATACGCCGTCAGCATAGTAATCTTTCGCCCTTTTCGCTTCATCTCCTGCAGGGTGACCGTCCTGACCGTCTGACTAGTCATGATCGGTCGTAACTACTCAGGTAGATAGGCTGAAGGCTGAAGGCTTTTAGTGGTAAGTCATGCGTAATCATACAAAACTCCGAAAAGGTCTTGGATGGCTCGATTCGTGCCTTGCGAGATAATTTAGAACCTTCAACCTTCAGCCTTCAGTCTAAATATCTGAGTAGTTGCAATCGGTCCCTACTTACGGGATCCAAGCGACACATAGTAGTGGGTGCCAGCCCGCACCGCTTCGACCTGTTTGACCAGGTCTTCAAAATCCTCTTTGTGTTTGACGAAGTCAATCTCATCGGTATTAACAACCAGCAGCGGCGTCGCTGAGTAGTGGAAGAAAAAATGGTTGTAGGCTGCGTTTACGTCCTCCAGGTAGGCCTGTCCCAGTTCCCGCTCGGAAGCCCTCGCCCGTGACTGAATTCTCCGGACCAGGACATCAGTGCTGGCCTGCAGATACAGGACGAGGTCAGGCTTGACGACGCGCGTCTCAAGAAGCGGCTGCAATCGCTCGTAGAGGGCTAACTCGTTGTCGTCAAGCGTCAGATACGCGAAGATCTTATCCTTGGCAAATAGATAGTCACTCACCAGGGACTGCTTGAAGAGGTCGAACTGGACAAGTTCCTGCTGTTGGCGGAACCTGTTCAGCAGGAAATAGAGTTGGGCCTGAAAGGCGTACCGACGCATGTCGGTATAGAATTGAGCGATAAATGGGTTCTCGTCAGGATCTTCCAGTGACTTTCTGGCCTGCAGCCGCTCCGCCAGCAATTCGGCCAGGCTCGTCTTACCGACGCCGATAGGGCCTTCGACCACGATGTAACGAGGCTTGGACGCGCGATCTGCCACCTAGCTATTCTCCCCAGGCCCTGTATGCCTTGCCGCCGGCGCCAACAGCCTGACGAGCGACGTATCGTTGAGACGTTCGAGCAACTGCCGCATTGTGACGCCAAAGACCGGGTGGCGAAAATCTGGATCAAGTTCGCAGAGTGGAGCCAGAACAAAACGCCGTTGATGCAGCCGCGGATGGGGAAGTGTAAGATCGGGCTGTTCTACGATCTGTGAACCCACAAGCAACAGGTCGAGGTCGATGCTCCGATCGCTACCTCGCGCTCGCTCCGTCGCGCGACCCATGCTCCGTTCGATCCGCCGCAACTCGAGCAGCAACGCTTCCGGTTTTAGCTGCGTCTGTACCGAAATCACTCCGTTAACAAACCAGTCACCAGAGGCTGGAGGCATCGGCGCGGTCTCATAGAACGATGAGACCCGTATCACCGTGACCCCTGCAATCTCCGACGTGGCCCTGATCGCCTCCTGGCAGCACCTAATCCGGTCGCCCAGATTGGATCCGATCCCGATATATGCACGCTCACCCGTCACGGCCGCAAGACCTCCTACTGAGGCGTAAGATTAGAGGCGGCAATCCGCTCTACTGCCTCCTTGATCCTGGAGACATCTACCGTAAGGGCCGCTCGAATGTACCCTTCGCCGTGCTGGCCAAACCCGGTTCCCGGGGTCATGACGATGCCGACATCGGAAAGCAGCGCGGAGGCGAAGGAGGCGGATGTCTGCCCCTTCGGGACACTAATCCAGACGTAGAAGGTCGCCTTGGGTTTCTCCACCGCGAAACCGAGCGCCGACAGGCCATCTACGAGCGTGTCGCGCCGCTCTCTGTAGACGGCCCTCATCGCCTCAATGCACTCCTGCGGGCCACTGAGCGCCGTGATAGCGGCCTCCTGTACCGCCTGGAAAACCCCGGAGTCCAGATTCGTCTTGATTCGGCCGAGACCGGAAAGTACCTTACGGCACCCTACAGCAAATCCGATCCGCCACCCGGTCATGTTGTACGTCTTGGAAAGGGAGTGGTACTCGATGGCAACGTCCTTCGCCCCCTCCACCGCCAAGATGCTCTCCGGGAGGTACCCGTCGTATGCCATCTCGGAATAGGCCGCGTCATGGCAAAGAATCAACTGATGCTTGCGCGCAAAGGCGACCGCCTCCACAAAAAAGGCCCTGGGCGCCACCGCGGCCGTCGGGTTATTGGGGTAGTTCAGGAAGAGGATCCGAGCTTTCTTCAGAACCTCTGATGGGATCGCCTCAAGGTCCGGAAGGAACGCCCGTTCCCGCGTGAGCGGCATGAAGTAAGGAATGCCGTCCGCCAGGACGGTTCCTGCCTGATAGACCGGATAGCCGGGATCAGGAACCAGGACGATGTCACCAGAATCGACAAACGCCAGGGGGAGGTGGCCAATCCCCTCTTTCGAGCCGATGAGGCTAAGGACCTCCGTCTCCGGATCAAGCGCCACGCCGAACCGCTTGTCGTACCAGTCGGCCACCGCCTGCCGAAAGCTCAGCATGCCCTCGTATGAAGGGTACTGGTGGTGTCGTGGGTCGGCCGAAGCCTCCTGCATCCTCTTCACGATATGCGGCGGTGTTGGCAGGTCAGGGTCGCCGATCCCCAGATTAATGATATCCATCCCACGCCGGATCGCTTCCTGCTTCATGCGATCGATCTCAGCGAAGAGATAGGGAGGCAGCTTTGATAGCCGCTGAGCCACGCTAAAAGGATCCCCCATGCCTCTCTCTCCTCCTCTTGAATCAGTTTTTAGTTTTTAGTTTTTAGTGTTCAGCGACGACCGAGTTGCTCAGTCGGCCGATCCCTTCCACCTCGATCTCGATCGTATCGCCGGGCCGCATCGGACCGATTCCCGAAGGAGTGCCGGTGGTAATGACATCGCCCGGATAGAGGGTCATAACCGTAGAGATAAAATGAATCAGGTGCGGCACATCAAAGATCAGGTTGTTGATATTCGCATTCTGTCGGATCACACCGTTCAGGATCGCCCGAATTGGGGCATCAGAGAGGTCCAGGTCCGTCTCGACCCAGGGGCCGAACGGGGCAAAGGTATCGAACGATTTTGCCCGGGTCCATTGTCCGTCCTTGCGCTGTAGGTCTCTGGCTGTCACATCGTTAGAGCAGACATACCCCAAGATGTAGCGATGAGCCTTCTCGACCGGTACGTTCCTCGCGGTCCGCTTGATGACGATCCCCAGCTCCGCCTCATAATCCAGCCGGCGGCACAATTTCGGATAGATAATCCGGCCACGATGGGGGAGCGCAGCGCTCGGCGGCTTTAAGAAGATAACCGGTTCGTCCGGGGTTTGAAGCTTCATCTCCTCGGCATGATCACGATAGTTCAGCCCTACCCCGACGATCTTGGAGGGTTCGGTCGGCGCAAGGAACCTGATCCGCTTCAGCGAATGCGTCCGGTCCGTCACGGTAAACTTGCCGAAGATGTCGCCTTCGATCTCCCGGACGACGGTGCCCTCTACCACACCGTACCTTGGTTGCCTACCGGAGACGAATCGCACAATCCGCATAGTATAAGCCTTCAGCTTTCGGCAATCAGCTTTCAGCTAAGTGCCATTGATCTGACCGCTGATTGCTCATAGCTGTACGCTTTCCTACAATCCCTCTTTTAATCCAAGTACATCATGCATGTCGTACAGGCCGGGTGGTCGGCCAATGATCCAACGGGCCGCGCACAATGCACCACGAGCAAAATTATCCCGGGTGTGGGCCCGATGCGTTATCTCAATCCGCTCCCCCATGCCCCCGAAGATCACCGTATGGTCACCTATCACGTCACCGGCCCGCAGCGCGTGGATTGCGATCTCCTCTTTTCCGCGCTCTCCAACCAGTCCCTTGCGGCCATAGATCCCCGTCTTATCCAGTTCTCGGCCCAGCGCCTCCGCAATCACCTGCGCCATTTTCAACGCGGTCCCGCTGGGGGCGTCCTTCTTGAACCGGTGGTGGGTCTCAATGATCTCGACGTCATACGCATCTCCGAGGGTACGGGCTACCTGAGCGAGAACCTTCAGCAGGACGTTGACCCCAATGCTCATATTGGGCGAGAGAACGCACGGAGCAGCCGAACTGAGCTCCTGAATACTGTTCAGATCGACGGCGCCAAATCCCGTGGTCCCAACCACAGCAGGCACCTTCGCCTGGGCAGAGATGGCCAGATGGGTCATGGTAGCCTGCGGGGAGGTAAAGTCGATCACCACCTGTCCTTCACCCATCACGGTACCTAGATCACCGACAAGGGGTATGCCGATCTTACCGATACCTGCCACCTCACCTGCGTCCTGCCCGATGCGCGGATTGCCAGGTCGTTCTACTGCCCCGGCCAGCGTGAAGTCGTCCGCTTCGTGGATCATGGCAATGATTCGCCCGCCCATCCGCCCAGCCGCACCACAGACAATGGCTCGTATCATCGAGAGATACCGAACAGGGCTGAAAGCTGAAGGCTGAAGGCTGAAGGAATACTCATGAGATCAGACCGTAGGCCCGCATCGCGGCTTTGAGCTTGGTGAGGTTCATCTCGCTTATCGGCCAGAGCGGTAGGCGAAGCTCTCCGCTGACCATCCCCATAAGGGCCATGGCAGTCTTGACCGGGATCGGATTGGTCTCGCAAAACATCGCCTGACAGAGCGGGAAGAGCTTGAGGTGGATTTCCCTGGCGCGCTTCCAGTCACCGTTCAAGAAGGTGCGGACGAGGTCAGACACGTCACGTGGCACGATATTCGCAACCACCGAGACTACGCCTCGTCCCCCCACAGCTAAGAGCGGCAACGTCAGGGTATCATCCCCGGACAGGAAAGAGAGCTTATCCCCGCACAGGACGATGTCATGGGTCATCTGTTCCAGATTGCCGGTCGCCTCCTTCATGCCAACGATGTATGGATGATCTGCCAGCGCCGCCAGCGTCTCCGGCAGCATATTGACCCCCGTCCGCCCCGGGATATTGTAGAGAATCAACGGCAAATCCGCTGCATCGGCAACGGCGCGGCAGTGCGCGATGAGACCCGCCTGGGTCGGCTTGTTGTAGTACGGGAGAACGAGGAGGGCGCCATCGGCCCCGGCCTGCTTGGCATAGCGGGTCAGATCGATCGCCTCGGTCGTACTATTCGAGCCGGTTCCGGCGACGACCGCGATGCGCCCATTCGCCGCCTCAACCGTCAACTCGATTATCCGCCTGTGTTCGTCATGGGTGAGAGTGGGGGACTCGCCTGTTGTTCCGCAAGGAACCAGGACATCGGTGCCGTTCTTAATCTGAAACTCCACCAATTCACGGAGGGTCGGCTCGTCAACCCGTCCGTCTTTGAATGGGGTCACCAATGCTACCATCGAGCCCTGAAACATTCTCTTCATGCAATCTCCTGCCGCTAAGTGTCGAGTTTAGAGTTTCGGGTTTCGGGTTTAAAGTTCTCGAAACCCGGAACTCCAAACCCGGAACTACGCTGACAGCGCCTCCGCCATCAGTTCGCCCTGATAGATCAGCCGGACATCCCCCTCGAAAAAGACCTCGTGAAATTCCGTCCCATTCCTAGTAAACGACACAGTAAGCGTCTCGCCACTCCTCACCCTGACCTCCACCGGAGAAGAAACCATCCCCAATGTGGCCGCAACCAGCGCGGCGGCGACGGTCCCCGTGCCACAGGCCAGCGTCTCATCCTCGACGCCGCGTTCATAGGTCCGAATGACCAGCGTCCGCGTGTCAAGGACAGTGACAAAATCGACATTGGTTCCCGCCGGCTGAAAGGCCGGATGGAACCTGATCTCGCGGCCCAGGGCTCTGACCGGGATCGCCTCCAGGTCCGAGCACAAGAGGACGGCATGAGGAACCCCTGTATTGATGCTGTGGACATGGTGCGCAACGCCATCCACCTCGATCGATTGATCAAGGCGGATCTGCTGCGGCCGACCCATCTGGAGCTTGACCCTGGAACCAACCACCTGGGCATGGATGATCCCGGCCAACGTTTCAAAGGTCATGTGGGGTCCAGCGATCCCCAGCATCTCAGCGAACCTGGCGACGCAGCGAGCGCCATTGCCGCACATCTCCGCCTCGCTGCCGTCGGCGTTCAGGATCCGCATTCGGAAATCCGCCTTCGACGACGATTCGACCAGGATCATACCATCCGCTCCAACCGATATCCGCCTTCGGCAGATCCGCTCGGCCAGCGTCCCGGGCTCGACAGCGAGCCGGTCATCGCGGTTGTCGACCACAATGAAATCGTTCCCGCTTCCGCTCATCTTCACAAAGATCAGCTTATCCATATCGCTTCATCGCACCCCGCGCTTCAAATCCCCCCATCCCCCTTGTAGGGGCAGGCCTTGTGCCTGCCCAGATCGGGCGACCACTAGGGTCGCCCCTACGTTAAGAAGACAAGAAGGGTAGAGGGGCGTGCTCCGCACCCCGCACTTCAAAACCCCCCACCCCCCCTTTGCAAGGGGGGGCAAGGGGGGATTTCACGCTTCGCACGTTCTTCTATAGCTCCTCAGGGAGTCGCTCGTTACGGATCAGATCCTCGTAGCTTTCCCGTTCGCGGATCGTGAAGTAGCGATCGCCCTTCACCATAATCTCCGGGGGCCGGGGCCGGCTATTGTAGTTGGATGACATCGTATAGCCGTAGGCGCCAGCGCTCATCACAACCAACAGCTCCCCTGGCTTCGGGGCCGGCATCGATCGGTCCTTGGCCAGAAAATCTCCAGACTCGCATACGGGACCCACCACATCGACCACCACCGTCTCCCTCCCTGTCTCCTGCCGCGCGGGCAGGATGGAATGGAATGAGCCGTAGAGACTGGGACGGATCAGATCGTTCATCCCGGCATCAACCACGATAAAGTGCTTGGCGGGAGTGCGCTTGTCGTAGAGCACCTTCGTCACCAGGACCCCCGCATTCCCAACAATCACCCGTCCGGGCTCCAGCACGATGGTGCAGCCCAGGTCCTTGATGACCGCAATCATAGCTTCCGCAAAGACCCGTGGCACAGGTGGATTTTCATCCTTATAGGTGATCCCGAGCCCGCCGCCGACATCCAGATACGTGATCGCGAAACCATGATCCCGGAGCTCGGCGATCAGTCCCGCAACCTTGACCAGGCTGTCCACAAAGGGCGCGATCTCGGTGATCTGGGAACCGATATGCTGATGGACCCCAACGACCTCGATATGCTGCAGTTCCTTGGCGACCCGATACTCCTCCATGGCCAAGGAGATGTCGATGCCGAATTTGCTCTTCTTCAGCCCGGTGGCGATATACGGATGAGTGTTCGGATCGACGTCCGGGTTGATCCGTAGCGCCACCCTCGCCTTCGTCCCCATAGCCCCAGCTACGTCATTCAGCAGGCGAAGCTCTTGGGGAGACTCCACATTAAACATCAGGATATCGGACTTCAGGGCGAACCCCATCTCCTCGCGGGTCTTGCCCACTCCCGCAAAGACGATCCGGCTCGGCGGGATGCCGGCCCGCAAGGCACGATAGAGCTCCCCACCCGACACGACATCGGCTCCGCTCCCAAGATCGGCGAAGAGCTTCAAGGTCGCGACGTTGGAGTTCGCCTTCATCGCGAAGCAGACCAGGTGGGGAATGTCGGCGAACGCCTGGTCAAAGACCTGGAAGTGGTGCGTGAGCGTCGCGTGGCTATACAAATAGAACGGGGTGCCGACCTCCTCAGCTATCCGCTCGATCGGCACCTCTTCGCACATGAGGTGATCGCCACGATACTGGAAATGATGCATGCCGCACTCTCCTCGTAAGCCGTTAGGTATCGAATACTGGCACAGGGAGCGTGAGGAGTCAAAAGGAAAGTGGGGGTCAGAGGTCAGGTGGATAGACTGAAGGTCGAAGGCTGTATGATCGCTGCTTTACCCCTAACAACCTTCAGCCTAAACGCCTAAGTAGTACGGAAACACGTATAGTGTGCTGGGAGCGATCTCCTCCCGGCGCGATTTGAGCGAATAATCGTCCACGTAGGTCTGGATGTTTCGCGGGGCCGACCTGCTCGACTCGTTTGATCCGTCGGGTTACGCTGCGCTAACCCGACCTACGCGACTGATGATTACCCCTGTACGACCCGGACCCGGACCGCCTTCGCGCGGCCACTATCATCCTGGCCCAGGTCAAACTCGACCGTGTCGCCTTCCTTCAGCGTGGTACCCCCCTCCACGTCACTCGCGTGGACGAACGCATCCTGTCCCCCATCGTCCCGCACGACGAACCCGAACCGCTTCGTTACGTTGAACCACTTCACCTTACCTTGCATACTCTTAACCTCCTCTTGTCGTTAAGAACCCGCAGCCTTTCAATGCCCTGTCCACTATAGACAGGATTCCTTTTCCCGAACCTCACATTTCCGGACCCATTACCCCCCACCTTAATCCTCCCCCTCAAGGGGGGAGGAGTTTGCGTGAGGCGTCCCTTCCCCGCAAGGGGGGAGGAATCTACGCAAGCTGTCCCTTCCCCCCAGGAGGGGGAAGGTGAGGATGGGGGGGGATTTTGTGGACGCACTACCTTAGCCCTCGACAATGCCGAGGTGGTGCTTCTCCATCTCCCGGATTTGATCCCGGAACTTCGCCGCCCGCTCGAACTCGAGCCGCTTCGCCGCCGCCCGCATCTCTTTCTCCAACTGCTCGATCTGAGCTGACAGCTCTTCTTTCGTAAGGCGGCCAGCCTTCTCGACGTCGGACGTGGCTGGGACGGTATAGTAGTCCTTCTCGGTGACGCTTGAGAGGACATCAGAGATTGACTTCTTGATGCTTTCCGGAGTGATTCCATGCTCGAGGTTATAGGCCATCTGGACCTCACGTCTCCGTTCGGTCTCCTCAATGGCACGCTTCATCGAGTCTGTGATGGTGTCGGCATACAGCACCACCCGTCCCTCAACATTCCTTGCGGCCCGGCCGATGGTCTGGATGAGGGATCCAGTAGAGCGAAGGAACCCCTCCTTGTCGGCATCCAAGATGGCCACCAGCGCCACCTCAGGGAGATCCAGTCCTTCCCGCAAGAGGTTGATCCCAACCAGCACGTCACACTTCCCAAGCCGGAGCTCGCGGATAATCTCATTCCGCTCCAGGGTATCGATGTCAGAGTGCAGGTAGCGGATCTTGATCCCGACCTCGGCAAGGTAGTCTGTGAGGTCCTCGGCCATTCGCTTGGTAAGCGTCGTGATCAAGACCCGATGGCCCCTGGCAGTGACCGCCCGGACTTCGCCAATCAGGTCATCGATCTGCCCGCGGATCGGCCTGATCTGGATCTCGGGGTCGATCAGCCCGGTGGGGCGGATAATCTGTTCCACGATCTCCCCCTTGACCTTCGCAAGCTCATAGGGCCCTGGTGTCGCCGACACATAGATGACCTGGTGCACAGCCCGCTCAAACTCCTCAAAGGTGAACGGGCGATTGTCCATGGCGGACGGGAGGCGGAACCCGTAATCAACCAGCGTCCCCTTGCGGGAGCGGTCGCCGTGATACATACCGCGGAATTGGGGGATCGACTGGTGGGATTCATCGATGATCACCAGGGCATCCTTAGGCAGGTAGTCCATCAGTGTAGGGGGCGGCTCGCCCGGGGTCCGGCCCGAAAGATGGCGCGAATAGTTCTCGATGCCCTTACAGACCCCGATCTCCCGCATCATCTCCAGGTCGAAAAAGGTCCGCTGCTTCAGCCGCTGCGCCTCAAGGAGTTTCCCGGCCTTCTCAAAGGCCGCGACCTGCTCATTCAGCTCCTCGAGAATCGCCGCAAGAGCCTCCGTTCGACGGTCGTGTGGAGTCACGTAATGTGTGGCCGGATAGATCGGAACCCGATGGAGTCCCTGGAGCCGCGCGCCTGTGAGCGAGTCGACCTCCCACAGCCCTTCCACCTCGTCGCCGAACAGCTCCACCCGAACCACCGTATCGGCGTAGGCGGGGAAGATCTCCACCACGTCCCCCCGCACCCGGAAGCTGCCGCGATGCAAATCGTAGTCGTTCCGCTGATACTGGATCTCCACCAGCTTCCGGAGCATCTGTTCTCGATTACACAAGCCGCCCCGCTCCAGGAAGATCATCATCCCATGGTAGGCTTCCGGGGAACCCAAGCCATAGATGCATGAGACGGAGGCCACGATGACCACGTCGCGCCGCTCCAGCAGCGAACGCGTGGCTGAATGGCGAAGCTTATCGATGTGATCGTTGATCATGGAATCCTTCTCGATGAAGGTGTCGGTGACAGGCAGGTACGCCTCTGGCTGATAGTAGTCGTAGTAGCTGACGAAGTATTCAACGGCGTTGTGCGGGAAAAACGCCTTGAACTCTTCATAGAGCTGTCCCGCCAGGGTCTTGTTATGGGCAATAATCAGCGTTGGGCGTTCGATCGCAGCGATGACGTTCGCCATGGTAAAGGTCTTGCCCGAACCCGTCACCCCCAGGAGCACCTGGTGAGGCCTGTCCTGCAAACACCCTTCAACCAGCTTCCTGATCGCCTGGGGTTGATCGCCCTTTGGCTGATAGTCGCAGACGAGCTTGAAACTAGGCATAGTCAGGGCGGTCAAGAACGGGCACCCTGGAGGTCCCCGCCACCGTCGCGGGGGAGATACGTGCTCCAGGAGATGATCCGGTGTGGAGAATGGGCCATGATCCCCAGGTAAAAGATGGAGGCCGGTTTGGAGGGCTTGCGGAGCAGGTTCATCCTGACCTCGTGAAGGGGCGTGTTCCCTTTCTTCACGTTGCAGGCGCGGCACGCGCTCACCACATTCTCCCAGATGGTTCGTCCCCCCAGCGATCTGGGAATCACATGGTCGATGGTCATCCGTTCACCGCTGTTACGACCGCAGTACTGGCAGGTATAGGCGTCCCGCCTCAGAATATTTTTCTTGCTGAAAGCGATTGAGGGGATGATCGGAAGCTTCACATAGCGATGGAGGCGGATTACGGAAGGGATGACAAAGGCGACCGAGGGGGAGTGAACAATGCTTGGACTATCCTCGATCCGTTCGGCCTTTCCGGTATACAGGAGAACAATTGCTCTTCGCGTAGTGCAGACGTGGAGGGGTGCAAACGAGTTATTCAATACCAATACTTTGTCAGCATCCATCGAGTGATTCAGTAGGCTCAGCGCTTGCGAATCCCCCTATAGTCGTATGATCCTTAGCACACAACAAAGACGTTGTCAACGCAAAGAAAAGGCCCGCCACAAAACCCCCCAACTCCTTTTTCTAAAGGGGGGGAGATTTTTTGTGGTGCCTGAGGAGGTCGAGGAGGATTCCTTCGCGCAGACCACTGTCGCTCACCATGAACTCATCGTAGCCAAGCATGCACATGACCGTTACGGCAAGGGTAGCTCCCGCAACAATCAGGTCGGCGCGCCCTGGTTCCAAGAGCGGTATCTTACTCCGTTCGGCCAGCGGTTTCGTCGCCAACTCGTGAAGCAGTTGCCTGGTCCGAGTCATCGACAGCCGGTGGCCGTCTACTCGATCGGGGGTATAGACGGTGAGCCCCAGATCAATCGCAGCGAGGGTTGTCGGGGTCCCAGCGGCGCCGATGAGCGCCGTCCCCTGGAGGTCAGGTAATTCGTCTCGAAGCCGGCCAACCCGGTCCGCGACAACCCGTTCCATGGCCTGCAACTCGCCGGGGGTAGGAGGATCGCTTGTGAGATGTGCCTCCGTCAGCTTGACCACGCCCAGGCCAGTACTCACGATCGCCTCAATCGTCTCCCCCTTGGCCAGGATGAACTCGGTGCTCCCCCCGCCGATGTCCATGACCAGGACCCGGCTCGACCCGAGGCGAAGCCCGTGCCGAACGCCGAGCAGGGTCAGCCGCGCCTCCTCGCTGCCGTCGATCACCTGGATGCTGAGCCCGCTCTCCAGAAGCACCGCAGCGACAAACTCCTCGCGGTTGCCCGCCTCCCGCACTGCGCTGGTGGCGACCGCCGCCACGTGCGTGGCCTTGAGGCGGCGAGCCACCTCAGCGAACCTCTTAAGGATCGTCAGGCTTCGCCGGATTGGCGCATCCTGGAGCAGCCGGCTTGGTATCAATCCTTCGCCGAGGCGAGGAATCGTCTGTTCCTCATGAAGGACGGTGAAGTGATCAGGACTCACCGCGTCGGCCACAAGCAGACGGAGGGTGTTGGTCCCGACATCGATAGCCGCATAGACCGCCAATGAACCCCCAGTAGAATGAACTACCCCGCAGCAAGTTGCTGGGTATCGTCTTCTGTTCTGGCCCGTCATTCCGTGCTTGACACGGAATCCAGTCTGGCCCTCTGGATACCGGCTTCCACCGGTATGACTAACTCGCGGCACGCCGCGGGGAATGGACCCCCTGTGGACTCAACCCTCTGTGCGGAGAGCGTCTTCCGCGGCATGCAGTCGGCGGACCAGGTCGGCCTCGGGCCGAACAGTGATCGTCTTCTCCCGCGATAGCAGCGCCGCCCCTGGCGCAGCAGCCTTCGGCTTCCTCAGGAATTTCCGCAGGGCATAGTCCACCGGCACCTTGACCTGCCCGCGCGCCCGGCTGTAGTAGGCCGCGAGTTGCGCCGCCTCGCACAAGGTTCGCGGTGGGGTCTGCTTTCCTTTCGCCAGGCGAACGAGGACATGCGAGCCGGGGATGCCTTGGGCGTGAAGCCACAGATCGTGAGGTCGGGCAAGCCTCCAGGTCAGGTGATCATTACCCGCCCCACTTTTACCAACCAGGATCGCCAGGCCATCCGAGGAGCGGAAGGTGCGCGGTTCGGGGCCTTCCGATTCCCGAACACGCGACGCTGCAGGCCCTTGAATGGGGCGGCGCCTCGCCACACGAGCTAAGGCGGCGTCAATCCGCTGCAACTCGCCCACATCCTTCGCCGTCTCCGCTTCCTGCACCAGCGACCGGAGCGTGGCCAGCCGCCTGGTGGCCTCTTCAAGACGCTTTTCGACGATTCCCCCTCCGCGTTTAGCCTTGCGGTGCAGCGCGAAGTATCGCTTGGCGTTCTCCTCGATGGAGCATGCGGGGTCCAGCTCGATTCGCAGCAATTGCGTTCCTGGATCAGCGTAGTCGACAAGTTCGACTGTCTGTTCTCCGCGCCGAATCCCGGCCCGATTGGCAAGCAGAAGCTGACCCTTCCGCGCATGGAGCTCGCCCTCACGATAGAGAGTTGCCTCCTGTCCGAGACTGGCCGAAAGCCGCTCCGCCGCACTGATCTCACTCTGCAGGCGGCGTAGCAACCCAGCCAGAATGGTCTGCGGCCGCTCAACCTGATCGCGGCTTCCATGGTAGGCAGCAAGCGCCTCAGCCATGGTGGAATAAGGAACCTGATGGTTATCCGCAACTGTGATCAGCGGAAAGGCCGCGATCCCGGCCGACTCCCCATTGCTCCCTATGATAAGCCTGGGCTTGAAGGACGCGGTAGCCACACGACCCATGAGATCGCGAAACGGCTTCCACAGGGCGCGCGCTTGCTCGTCGAGGGGGGCGAGTGTCGAGAGGCCGGAACGGGCTACCAGTTCCGTCGCCATCAATGAGCTGAACCCTGTAAAGCAGGTCGCGAGTGCGCGCGCCGGTTCGACCCCTTCAGCGAGGCGCGGGCGGACCAGTTCTTGAAATTCGTCTTCTTTGACACACCTGGGATCGACGCGACTGCAATCAAAGGGGGACTGATACGGCTCACCCGGTTCCGGCGTCTTACCCCTCGTTCTTCCGGAGGTCGAGCGAAGGCGGTCGATGACCGTTCCAGTGACTCGATCGACGAGGATAAAGTTGCTCGCAGGCCCAAGCATCTCCACATACAGGGTCATGGCCGCCTCGCCTGTGGTGAGCCTCGTCGAACCAGGCAGCGGGCCGCCGCTCATCTCTATCGCCGTGATCCGGTCCAACCCCACCTGTTCAACCGCCTCAATCAGCGCCTCCTTCGTCTTCGAGGCGACGAAATCCCCAAACCTCGACGAGGATACAGAAGGCTTACGTGGCGGCGAGAGCAACTCGACCCTGGGCGCGCCAGGCTCGACAGAAAGCAAGAGCCCCTCTTGCCCACGTCCCCTATGAAAGACCAGAAGCAGACTCCACCGATCGAGTTGCTGAAGGCGACTGATCCTGGCACCAGGGAGAATGGCTTGCAGTTCCTGAATGATCGCGGCTAGACAAAAAGCATCCATGACACGCAACTATACCCAAGGTACCTACTCGTGTAAAGCTCGGCCCGGGTCTAAGTGGACTGGCTCGTGGACGCTCGCTGCTATCGAAAGTTCGGATTCAATCGCCCTAGCCCCCCCCGCAGCACCACTTCGCCTTCAGCCCACTCACCACCTCCCGGGCAGTGTACTGAACGTGGGGAGCCGGTAGATTGCGGGCCTGACGGCTTTACAGTGTTGGGAGATAGTCGTGGAGCTGCAGAATTCGAAGACCGGGTACGGGCGGAAGATCCCTGTCGTTCGTGAGATACACCACACAATTCGAAACCAGTGCGGCTGCGAGTTGGAGGGCTCCAGTGTAGCCATGCCCCCTCCCATATCAAGCAGAAATACGCTCTCAGCCATCAGCGGTCAGTTTTCAGCAGTAAACGATTGAGGTCAGGTCGTGCAATCATCCATTCCGGGGTGTCCGTAGCGCAGGAACTATGTGCACGCACCATGCCGCGAACGTCATGATTGACACGCGTCACGTAACTCATTACACTGACGCATGATTGGTTCGATCCGGCATAAAGGCTTGCGAAGGCTGTTCGAGAACGATGACGCACGTGGCGTAGCCGCCGAGCATGCCGACAAATTGCGACGTATTCTGGCAAGGCTGAATGCGGCGCGGTCGGCGTCCGACATGGACTTGCCGGGGTATCGGCTGCACCCGCTCAGAGGCGACCTTCAGGGCTTTCATGCCGTAACCGTTCACGCGAACTGGCGTACCATCTTTCGCTTCGCCGAGGGCGAGGCGTGGGACGTGGATTATCTGGATTACCACTAAGGAGGCTTGACCATGCGCATGAAGAACCCCCCTCATCCCGGCGGTGTTGTGCTACACGACTGTATCGAGCCGCTCGGCCTGACTATAACCGAGGCCGCCGCGGCCCTCGGCGTCACGCGTACCACCCTGTCCGAACTCGTGAACGGGAAGCGCGGCATCTCTCTGGAAATGGCCGTACGACTGTCAAAGGTCTTCGGAGGGAGCGCCGAAAGCTGGCTGCTCCAGCAGGCACAATACGACCTTACCCGCGTCCCCACCGACCGGTTCAAACAACTGAGGCGGCTTGAGGCGGCGTAAGAAGGCTGTCCGGTCTTACTGCGGGGCGATACAGCGACTGTCGGCAAAGATCCGGGAGGTCGGAGAGGGCGCGGGGGGCGAGGGCCTGTCGCCTTCCGCGCTTTGCCCGGATCGGTTCATCACCCCCTCACCTCCCACAGCACCGCTTGGTCTTGATGCCGCTTCCGCAGGGGCAGGGCTCGTTTCTGCCCACTGAGCCCTTCATTGATCCCGGCTCCGGGCGTCCCCACACAAGGGCGATGGCCCCGAAGTAGAGCAGCAGCGCAAAGAAGCCCCTCCCCATGAACTCCAGGAAGGCGTAGAGCCAATCGAACAGGATCATCTTCGCCTTCGAGTAGTCGAGAGAGACCACAATGCCGGCTGCGGTCTTCTGCGGCCATAGCTTGGTGTACTCGATATTGACCAGCAACGAGAGGAACTGGGTGAGGATGAGCAGGCCCACGGTCACGGCGAAGACTCTGCCCCGTCGCGTGAGTGACCAGGCCGGGGTCGCGAACACGAGCGCGGCCAGGAGGGCCAGGGGGTAGTCGCCGGAGGTATCTCGCAGTAGGAGGCGGCTGACGGTGACCGTCTCGGAGGTCTGCCGCATGATGGGGCGCACGGCGATGATGGTGGTGCCCTCCACAAGATAGCGAGTGCCGGGGGAGGATTCGATCGAGGGGATCAGGGGGGAGGCGAAGGCCGCGAGCAGGTGGGCGTAGGCGGGTGCGAGGACAACCCACAGCAACGCGAGGAGGATAAAGAGGGAGCCTGCACGGAGGATGAAGCCCCGCCAGGACGCTCTAAGCGAGTCTGCGAATCCGGCTAAGCCAGATAAGCCAGCAGGCGGCGACGAGGGCGAGGAAAAGGGCCTGCCAGAGGTAGAGGTGGGCAATCTGAAACCCTCCAGGAAAGTACCGGCCTATGCCGATCAGGCTGAGCACGCGCAGGAGGTTGACCAGGAACAGCACAACTGCGCCTGAGAGACATCCGAGGATGCGCTGCGTGAGGGTCGCGGGGTAGGCGAAGACCGCTGAGGCGTACAGGCCGATCTCATAGATCGCGTTACAGTTGTTCTTGATCTCGACCGCAAAGCCGGGGATGCCGACGGAGGCGCCTGCAACCCAGCTTCGGGCACCCAGGATCGTGAGGAGGGTGTGGGACAGCCAGGCGATGACACGGGTAAACGGCACGACGAGCCGATCGTCCAGGGCATACAGGAACAGGAAGGCAAGCAGGGTGTAGAGGCCGAAGCGCAGGCAGAAGTACAGGCCCTGTTGCTGCTTCAGGAGATTCTGCTGCGGTATGGTGCGCATGGGATAAAAAGAGACGTCAGCCCACGGCGTTTAGTCAGTCCTCACGATAGCTGCCTGTTCCGTCTGAGGGCGAGCAACCCGCCGCCCACGAGCAGGGCCGCCATGCCGATCTGGGCCCACTCGGACAGGGTGGGGATGCCGGCCGCCGCCGTTTGGACCTCATACGCCCCGATGTCGCAGGCGGGACCCTGAGGGCGCGTGATGCCGCGCTGGTCGGTGGCAGGCGGCGGGCAGCCGCTCGTCACGGCGTCGATGGCGGGGCTCCCGGTGAGGAGCGCGTGGGTGTTGGTCGGCCCCCCGTTGTTTTGGAGGGGCCCGAGAAGGGGGTTTACCACCCCCGACTGATCCCCAGTCCCGGACAGGCCGCAAGTGGTGTCGCTGTCAAGATTGAAGCCGTTCGAGGTGCTGGCGTCGCCGTCGCAGTCCGCCCCCGCGAGCTGGAGCGCGACAATCGTGGCCCCGAGGCTCAGGACCGATGTTCCTTCTCCATCGCTGAAAGTGCCGCCGCCGCCGGTGCTGCAGGAGGCGCCCGCGCTGGTGGTGCAGCTCGCCGTGTTCGCGGTCACGGTGCTGTTCGCAAGGGTCGTGGCGCTGTTGAGGTAGAGGCCGCCGCCTTCGGCGCGGCATCCGTTGCCGCTGCCGCTGGCCGAGCAGCTTGCTGTATTCCCGCTCACGGTGCTGTTGGTGAGGGTGAGCGTGCCGGCGTTGTTGTAGATGCCTCCACCTTGGGCGAAGCAGGAGAGTGTCGTTGCCGCGCAGCTTGCCGTATTCCCGCTCACGGTGCTGTTCGTCAGGGTGAGCGTGCCGAAGTTGGAGAGACCACCACCTTGGGCGAAATCGCCGCCCGTGATCGTCACCCCCGAGATGGTCACGGTCGCGAAGTTGTTCTGGACTACCTGGTTCGTCCCTCCGGCATCAATGATCGTACCAGGCGCACCCGCGCCGGTGAGGGTCAGGTTGACGGCGATCACGAGGGGGAAGGTCTCGCCCAGGGCGGGATTGTAGGTCCCGGCCGCGACCGAGATCGTGTCGTTGGCCACGGCCTGGGTGATGAGGGCGTAGGTGATCGTTTTGCAGGGTGACCCGGATGCGAGGCAAGTATTTGGCCCGGCGTTACTACCTGTGGTGGCGACGAAGCGAGTGGCGGCTTCAGCGGCAAAGGCCGGGGCGAGCGCGCAGGCAAGGAGCAGGGCGGTGGCACACACGTAAAAGCGGGCGAGACGGGTCACCGTTGGGGTCTCCTTATCTCTACTGTGTACTGCAAATCCCGTAGTATTTCACGGATAGGGACGGCAACTTATCACATGCTCCGAATGTCAAGCATGAAAACAACTCGTGCAAGGATAGCCCCCCCCCAGAGATGTCAAGCGTTTTCTGCGCCATTAGTCGCCGGGTTCCACTAAGGTTCCCTTACATCCTCCTCCTCGGATCGGAGGAGCGTACATTAGATCACTAATCTGCACCAGCATCGGACGGCCTGGGAGATTGCAGTCCAAATGGATCCGGGATTCATTCGACTATTTCCACAGATCAATCCGGATAGCCAAAAAATCAAAAATAGGGACAGACACTATTTTTTGAGATCCTTTCTTGGTCTTCCCCTCTGCACCACGTGTCTTACTCGTCCAGTGTCCTGCGCACCTCCCAGATGAACCCGTCTCTTCGCAGTGGCCGCTCTGTCATCGTGTGCCTCCGATTCGCTGTCGTTTTGAAAGACCGTCTGGTGCTAATTCCCTCGTTGTCTCACATGCTACGGGTGGCTGGCTGCAACGGTTCGAGTAATCCGTGGCATGCCGATCATGACCGCGAACACCACGAATCGTCACGATAATAGTGTCTGTCCCTATTTTCCCTATTTAGCCAGGCACGAATACCGCTGGGCTGGTGTTGAAGAACTTGGCCAGCTTCCCCGCCAGGGTTGCGCTGATCTTTCGCTTGCCGGAAAGAATCGCTGAAAGGTTGCTCTGTGGGACGATCTCCGCCAGATCACCTTGCTTCAGACCGCGTAATTCGATCAGGTAGCGCAAAACCTCATTGGGTTCGGAAGCTTCGATGGCGAAGTGGTTGGTGTCATAGTCCGCCACCAGTTCGCTGACGAGATCAAGAAGCCCTGACAAGGCGTGATTCTCCCGGTCGCCGACCATGTCCAACAGATAGTTCATAAGCGAAACAGTACGGTCATACTCTTCCTCGGTACGGATCGGACGCAAATGGGCGACGCGATCAAACGCGGCCCAAGTCTTTTGCAGCGCCTTGATGTCCAGAGTCGCAGTAGCGGTTGTCATGTTTACACCTTGCCTTTCCTGTAAAGCTTGCACCAGTTGTCGTATTCCCGGTGAGTCATTACCCAACGCACGAATATCTTGCCATCGCGGTAGCGAACGATGACAACAACCCGATAGTTGTTGCCGCCGACATCGAACACGGTATAAGGCGGAACATAATCGGCACCACAAAAGCTCTGCCGTAGATCAGCAAAGTCAGCAAAGCGAGAATTCTCGGCGACGGTGTGCCAGTTGCGCAAAGACTGCTCGGCTTCAGGATGCCTGTGCCAGAAGTCACGCAGCATCTTCAGTGAAATGATGTGCATAGCACGACTATATCAAAAAGATATACTCGCTGCAAGGGCTACACCTGAACAGATTTAGGATTTAGCTCCAATCGGCCATTACCTGCCGGTGGTGATCTTTTTCAAAAGCCGACGTTAGAAGATATTGGATATAGGGACAGACACTATTTATTGAGATCCTTTCTTGGTCTTCCCCTCTGCACCACGTGTCTTACTCGTCCAGTGTCCTGCGCACCTCCCAGATGAACCCGTCTCTTTGCAGTGGCCGCTCTGTCATCGTGTGCCTTCGCATCGCTGTCGTTTTGAAAGACCGTCTGGTGCTAATTCCCTCGTTGTCTCACATGCTACGGGTGGCTGGCTGCAACGGTTCGAGTAATCCGTGGCATGCCGATCATGACCGCGAACACCACGAATCGTCACGATAATAGTGTCTGTCCCTATTTTCTATTTTACACGCAGCGGATTTCACAGATCAATCCGGATAGCCAAAAGATGGCGGGGCTCATTTTTATCATATCTGTCAGGCGCGTTCGCTTGATTCCATATGACACCACCGTGGCCGTCGGCAATCATCCGACCCCTCCACTGCGGAAGTCTTACACCAGTTGCACTATATTCGTCTGGTTATCACTCGCGGGAGTATAGAAAGCTACCCTACCCCTATCAAGGAAAAGGCGGTGGAATCAGGCGGCCCGGCAAACTGCCGGTGACTCTGGCAGACACCGACCCTAGTGTCAACACGCCTTCTAGCGTACATGGCGCAGCCGATGGGGCGAGGGGGAAGGAGGGGGTGTTGTGTTATTGACAAGTGTCGCCTAACAGGCTACATTGATAGAGTGAAGATCCGGAGCTTCACCCACAAGCCCTTAAGACGGCTTTACGCAGAAGACGTGACGAAAGGTCTTCCGTCCGAGGCCGTGGACAAGCTCCGTAAGATGCTGGCGTTCCTGCAGGACGTACAGGATGTGGAAACGCTTCGCGCGTTCCCGGCGTGGAAGGCGCATGTATTAACCGGCAGCCGCAAAGGCACATGGAGCCTACACGTGACGCGGAACTGGCGGCTCACATTACGCGTCGAGGACGACGAAATCCATGACGTGAATTTCGAGGACTATCACTGACAGGAGACATGACGATGCGTATGTTGAACCCGCCTCATCCGGGCGACTTTATTCGTACCGAAATCATCGACGCGCACGGCTTGACCGTGACTGCTGCCGCACAGACATTGGGTGTGAGCCGGCCAGCGCTGTCCAGCTTGCTCAACGGCAAGGCTTCCCTTTCCGGCGACATGGCACTACGTCTCGAAAAAGCCTTCGGTGTGGACATGGAGACGCTCATGCGCATGCAATCGTCCTACGATATCGCGCAAGCGCGTCAGCGCGAGCGTACGATCCGTGTCCGGCGCTACCAGCCTGCTCCGGTACGTGCATAGCGACTGGTTCGGCACTGTCTGCAGCAGACGGCGTGGTCCCCGCCTCCGCCAGCTTAACCACAGTCTGGGTCAGATCGCGGTCCTGGATGCGCAGACGTAAGAAATCCACGAAGGACGAGGCAAAAGGGGTCGCACTGTCACTTGGACATCTCAACCTCAAAGATAACTACTTAGGTAGATAGACTGTAGTCTTTTAGACTGTGGGAACACGCACAGACGAGCCAAGCGTTTCCGAATACAACGCGACAATGATGGAGACCGAAAAGGTTCTGGGTGCCTTGATTTGGTCCATGCGCAATGACTAACAGCCTTCAGCCTAAACACCTGAATAGTTACCCTTAAAGCATCCGCTTGAGAAACTGGCCGGTGTAGGAGGTCGGATGGGCGGCCACCTCCTCCGGCTGTCCTGCTACGACGACATGCCCTCCCTCATCCCCGCCCTCCGGGCCCAGGTCGATGATCCAGTCGGCCGTCTTGATCACCTCCAGGTTGTGCTCGATCACTACGACGGTGTTGCCAACATCGGTCAGGCGGTGCAGGACCTCCAGGAGTTGGCGGATATCGTGGAAGTGCAGCCCGGTGGTCGGCTCATCCAGGATATACAGGGTCTGGCCGGTCCCTCGTTTGCTGAGTTCCCGCGACAGCTTGACCCGCTGCGCCTCACCGCCCGAGAGCGTCGTGGCCAACTGGCCCAGTGTGATATATAGCCAAGCCCGACGTCAAACAGGGTCTGGAGTTTCTCCTTGATCTTGGGGACAGGCTGGAAGAAGCGGAGCGCCTCTTCCACGGTCATGTCCAAGACGCCGGCGATGCTCTTACCCTTATAGATAATCTCCAGCGTCATCACCAGCCTCAACCCAACGCAAAAGCGTGCACTCGAACAGATTCAGCAGATCAACGTGTAGACAGAAAATACAACCCCACTCTTGCGCTAATCAACGGAAAAGACAGGGAACGTTCGCTATGCGCTGGCAGGAACTTCAGTTTAGAGGGGGTGCTCAGGCGGGACATGCCGTTGCCAGGTCCTCAGGAAGACGTACCCGACGGGTAAGGTGGCGGTCTTGCCATAGGAGGGCGAGGAGGATCGCGACGAGCCAACGCCTTGTCGCGTTGGAAGAACTCGGGGTAGAGCCTCGCGCCGGTACGGTCACCTAAGGACAACTTCGGGACCCGTGTTCCTCTACTGCGCGAACACGCTCCTCAGGGCCGTGGCCGGGTCACGCTGGGGTTTGTGCGCCCTAAGGGGGTCAGATTGAAGAACTTGACACCGAAATCACGGGGATTAATAGCGGCGGGTCTCCGGGGCAGGGCATCGAGCGCATCCTTCGCCATCTCGGATTGTGGGAGCAGAGGTGTGCGCGTCTCTTCAGCCAACGCATCGCCTGAGATGTCGGGCAGGGTCATCGTGCCCCGTCTTGATGACCCTGTCCCTGATGACGACACTGACCCTGTAAGAATGTACGCAAACGGGTACGACCATCGCGATCGGAGCGGTCTGCCGACGTGCGGCCCGGCTCGCAGCACAACAGGTCCGCGTCGGTGTTCAGATCGGCCTCGGCGCCGCACCGCGCGTGC
This sequence comes from Candidatus Methylomirabilis limnetica, assembly GCF_003044035.1. Lineage (NCBI taxonomy): Bacteria > Methylomirabilota (SeqCode) > Methylomirabilia (SeqCode) > Methylomirabilales (SeqCode) > Methylomirabilaceae (SeqCode) > Methylomirabilis (SeqCode) > Candidatus Methylomirabilis limnetica. Next base: position 106,672 of record NZ_NVQC01000016.1, on the reverse strand, counting down.
TCCCACACTACTATTGACTCTCCACCCTGCCCGCGCATACTGTCCACACTATGCCTTCGTTTCTTCATGCGGACTTTATGGGCCCGTGCTGGTACCGCCTGAAAAGCGATCTTGATCAGTCCAGCATCCGTAAGTGAGGAAGCTCTACGCTCCATACTGACGCCAAGGTGGAATCTGCAACCATCGACAGATTCCACCTTGGCGAATGGTCCTAAGTCCCACGCCGTGTAGGTCACTTCCTCCGGACACCGCGAAGAATCAAGTTCGCGCTGACCCTAATTCCGTACTATGATCTGCTTCGGGTTGTTGGAGACCAAACAGTTGTTGCCCTCGTTCGCTTCTGCCACCACAGCGGGATCGTCAGCGCACGCACCGAGATAATACGTTCCCGCCGGAACGCTCGTAGGTACAGTGACGGTCACGCTACCGCTGTGGCTGATCCCTGCTGCTAGGCTTGGAACGCTCCTAGTGCCGGTCAAGAGGATATCGCCGCCGGTGATGGTCGCATCTATGGACAGTCGGTAGCGGGTAGTTGATGCTCCTGCTGCCGTTGATCCAGCGTTCTTGGTGGTGTCGGTCACCGTCAATCTGGCGCCTCTCCGCACAGCGGTTATCTTGAAGCTGAGTTTACTGACCACTAGGTCGGGTCGCGCTGGAACAGCCTGCACTTGGATCGTCGTCTTCGAGGCGAGACAGTTATTCGTCTCGTTGGATTCTATGATAGCACCGAGATCGTCAGCGCAGGCACCGAGGAAGTAGGTTCCCACTGGAACGCTCGTAGGTACTGTGACGGTCACGCTACCGCTGTGGCTGATCCCTGCTGCTAGGCTTGGAACGCTCCTAGTGCCGGTCAAGAGGATATCTCCGCCGGTGATGGTCGCATCTATGGACAGTCGGTAGCGGGTAGTTGATGCTCCTGCTGCTGCCGTTCCCGAGTTATAGATGGAGTCGCCAGTCAAGAAGCTGCCACCCATCGCAACGGTTGCCGGCGGATTGACCACATTAAACATCACCAGATCTGGCGAAGGCGGTCTTGCGTCGCCGAGCATGATTCGCACCACAAACGACGTGGCTGTAGAGGAGAGTACTGAGACGGAAATGCCGTTTGTCGGGTCGACGAAGGTCTCGGACGTCACCCACATTGCTCCCACATCGTTTGGATTACCGTTTCTATCTGGATCGACCACTTGTGCGTCCGAATCCCACCGGGCCGTGTCGACGCGATGAATGACTATGGCCTCACCCGGGAGTTTCGCGTCGTATCCCACAAGGCGTCGAGTCTCAACCGTATAGAACTGGGTCGTCGACCCATTGATCGGAATCTGCGCCATCAGATAGTTGGTCCCTGACGCGAGTTGGCCAATGTGATCCATGGTGATGGTTTGATCTGTGTTGGGACTAGCGGTATACTTCTGAGCGCTTGGGACCCACCCAAGGAAGTCTTTGTGGTAGGAGATCGTGTGGGGACCGACACATCCGTAAATCGGATCACGCGATACCCTACAGTTGTCCCAAATATCGCTCATGACATCCCACCGGGAATCATAGGTCTGGCCATAGTCACCGGAGGAGTGTGGAAGCCCAAATCCATGCCCCATTTCGTGTCCAACCGGTCCCTGGTTCTCATATCCCCATGGGGGAAGCCATGTCATGCGAAAAGACTTAGTAACCCCGTCTAGCGTCATGGTCCAGCTTCCCCCCCAGGCGTAGCCATCAAGCTGACCATTGAACATGAGGTTGATGCCGACAAACGTTGGGAATAACACATCAGGATTCGCGGCGGCCGTACAGTCGGTGGCAGCTTTTTGGTGGTTAAGTTGTTCGGGACTTCCAGAGACGTAATAGGAGCGTGGGTTAGGAAGCGTGTACCACCCGTAGACCGCGCTACCGGCGAGATTGACGTTATTGAAGGAGAGTTCTCTCCAATAGTGTTCCAACCCTGGAGCGGAGGTACCCAACATGAGGGTTTTAAACCATTCGACAGGATGTGGCGTAACCTCTGCAGAATCTTTGAATCGACACAGAAGCGTTGCCCAAGGCTGGGACCCGCTCACGGCCAATGCCGCTGCCACCGCGTTGGCGGCAGGCTTCAACCCCTCGTGTTGAAGCGCCTGGACGGTTACTAGCGGCACAGGCGTGTGACCATTCGCAATCGGAAGGATGGCCGCTCGACCCGTCACGGAGACTCGTTGCTGATTGATCTCCATTGGAGACCCGAGAAGGCCCTGTGCCTGCTCACCAAAAAATAATTCGATGGCCCGAGCATGATCGTCGAGCAACATGTAACCGGAGGTCGGGGGGAGTCCCGATCCAGAAGGAGCATCTCCATAGAGAATATGGAGCCGACCAGAGAAGGTTTCCGTTGGCCCAACATTTAGCAGGGACTTGTTCGCCAGTTGCGCGGTCCTTGATAGCCCCTTCGTCGCAGGGAGAGTATCGCTGTTCGCGTACATAGTGCTTGGAGTTAACGACAGCAAGCTGAAGGTGAAGAGAAGGAGCGCTGCGTGCAGACGTTTATGGCATTGCCTGATTATCTGTTCTCCCTTTAGCATGTTTACTTCCCATCCTTTCCCATTTCGATCGATAGAACTCGGATCGTCTCGATTGGCTCGTCCATGCGCTCTCCTGTAATGATCACGCGCTTCTGATTCAGCTTTCTAGGTCCTCCGAAGGTTTTGGCTACAGTTTCATCGATGACAACATGGGTAGCCGTACCCTGGTCGTCAATAAGGACGAACCGAGGCTCACCGTTCCAGATGATGTGTAGCCACCCAGAAAGATGCACTCGGTGCTCGGCGGATGTAGTTAGTGCAAACCCTGGCGTACTGACTTCGCCTGAGATCGCCGGAACTTCCGAATGAAGTCCGCATCCTGTGATAAATACAAGCTGTGCGACCAAGCAGATCATAATGTTTCTTTTCGACCTGCTTAAATTCGCCAAGCATCTCATTGAACTGTCTCTTCTTCTCGTTGACACCGATACCCACAAAACACATTGCGAGAGGTAAACCACTTAAGCCTATCTGCAAAGATTGGACCACAATTAAACAGCAGTAAAACCGCTACTTACCAATACGTACTAGCTTAGAGTGGGAGAGCTATTGCTAATAAGTAGCACTGCGTATGACATAAAGTGTCATGTGCTAGCGTAAAAGGAGCTGAGATCACACCTATTCCCAATGCGCTGACTGCGATGAACCCGTTCGACAACCTCGCCGCTTTCCTATAAGAAATCGGCGTTATTTCCGTAGACCAAAGGGGCAGTCAGTCCATGGAGCTTCTTCTCCCTGTCGCGGGTGAGGTCCAGCGCTACGATCACCGTCTGACCGACCACGACGACGCCGTCGAATTGATAATTCTGCTTCCGCCTTGATGGACAAGTCTTTCCGTCGAGAGAACAGATCCTGAAGACCCTCCTTCGCTAGCTTCTTCCACTGGCTCATCTGGACTGGATGCGCCTCCAACACTGCCCACGCCTTGACCTCCTCACTGTGTTGCCGTCTGAGACTTCTCGTCATGATCCGCACCTACTCTGGTGATACTCCAGACACGGAAGATTCTCACTCACCCCCCCCCTGTCCGGTTTTCGGGGTACATCATATGTCATGAGGTCGTAAAACGGCGGTGATCGGCGTATAGCAGTGTCTCGGCTATGGCGATCTCTATTTTTGGGTGAGGTCACATGACTTACGCCCAAGCAACGGGGGCCGACACCAAGGGGAAAAGATCACTTGGAGAGGAACGTGTCGGTGATGGAGAGGGATAGGGATAGGGAGAAGGCGCGGCTCAGAGCCAGAGCAGAGCGGGCCGAGGCATTGGTAGAACTCCAAACAAAAGCCTCTGACATCCTGGGGGTAGAGGTGAACCGCCAGACATAGAGAGGTGGAGGGTTTTAGCACCAAAGCGAAACTGACTACCAGAAAAGCGTATGGTTCTCGAACCTATCATGCGACTGAAATCGCCTTGCATCATACGCTTGGCGCTTTACCCGGGCCAGAATCTACCCATAGATTCTCCTGAGGAGTCGACTTTCGCAGTGGGGTGCTGGGGTGAAAGGGTCGGCGGCGGGTTGATGAGTTGCGCCAAAAAGTGGCGGGTACACGCGTGGTCTCTACCCCTCTTAGCCTTTCAGGGTGCGTGCCAGGAATTGGCCGGTGTAGGAGGTCGGATGGGCGGCCACCTCCTCCGGCTGGCCTGCTACGACGACATGCCCTCCCTCATCGCCGCCCTCCGGGCCCAGGTCGATGATCCAGTCAGCCGTTTTGATCACCTCGAGGTTGTGCTCGATCACTACGACGGTGTTGCCAGCATCGGTCAGGCGGTGCAGGACCTCCAGGAGTTGGCGGATATCGTGGAAGTGCAGCCCGGTGGTCGGCTCATCCAGGATATACAGGGTCTGGCCGGTCCCTCGCTTGCTGAGTTCCCGCGACAGCTTGACTCGCTGCGCCTCACCGCCAGAGAGCGTCGTGGCCGACTGGCCCAGTTTAATGTAGCCAAGACCAACATCAAAAAGGGTCTGAAGTTTCTCCTTGATCTTGGGGACAGGCTGAAAGAAGGCCAGCGCCTCTTGTACGGTCATATCCAATACATCGGCAATGCTCTTGCCCTTATAGATAATCTCCAGCGTCTCCCGGTTGTAGCGGGCCCCCTTGCAGATATCACAGGTGACGTGGACATCTGGGAGGAAGTGCATCTCGATCTGGATCAGCCCGTCGCCCTGGCAGGCCTCACATCGGCCGCCCTTGACATTGAAACTGAAGCGGCCAAGCTTGTAGCCCCGGATACGCGATTCCGGAACCAGCGCGTACAGCTCCCTGATGAAATTGAAGACGCCCGTATAGGTCGCCGGGTTGCTGCGGGGGGTGCGGCCGATGGGCGACTGATCGATATCGATCACCTTGTCGATATGCTCGGCGCCAAGAATCTTGTCGTGCGCTCCCGGTCGCTCCCGAGAGCCGTAGAGCTTGCGATCGAGCGCCCGCCGCAGGATCTCGTTCACCAGGGTGCTCTTCCCGGAACCGGACACGCCCGTCACGCAGGTCAACACACCCAGGGGGATCTCCACCTCGATGTTCTTGAGGTTATGTTCTCGCGCTCCGATGATGGTGAGGACGCGCCCGTTCCCTCGCCGTCGAAGGGCAGGAACAGGAATCGTCATGCGTCCCGACAGGTACTGACCGGTCAGCGAACTCTTATGTCTGATGATGTCCCGAGGGCTCCCGCACGCCACGACTCGCCCACCAGAAACCCCTGCCCCTGGGCCCATATCGATGACATAGTCGGCAAGACGGATCGTCTCTTCGTCGTGCTCCACAACCAGGACCGTGTTCCCCAAATCGCGGAGCCGCTTCAGGGTATCCAGGAGGCGGACATTATCCCGTTGATGCAAGCCAATGCTGGGCTCGTCCAGGATGTACAGGACGCCGACCAGTGAGCTACCGATCTGCGTCGCCAAGCGGATTCGTTGCGCCTCTCCGCCGGCCAGGGTGGCCGCAGTCCGGTCCAGGGTCAGGTAGTCGAGGCCGACGTTCACGAGGAACGTCAGACGCTCCCGTAGCTCCTTCAGGATGCGGCGGGCGATCTCATGGTCTTTCTCGCTGAACTGTAGGTCCTGGAAGAACCGCAGCCCCGCCTTGACCGAGTAATGCGTCACGTCCGCGATCGACTTGCCATCTACCTTGATAGCCAGTGACTCCCGCCGCAGGCGCGTCCCCTGACAATCCGGGCAGGGGCGGACGTTGGCCAAGTGCTTGACGTAGTCTTCAATCTCTTCCCGCACCTTGGATGAAGAGGTCTCCTTATAGCGGCGGTCCAGATAGTGGATGTTCGCTTTACCGTGCCACGGCTCCAGGATACCCGGGAGATCGTCCATCCGTCCGTCCAGCTTCGTGCCCAAGCCGTCGCACGTGGGGCAGGCGCCGTGCGGGCTATTGAAGGAGAAGATGCGAGGGCTGATTTCCGGATAGCTGACGCCACAGTCGATGCAGGCCAGGCGCTCGGAGAAGGTCAGATCCTTCGACGGATCGAGGAGGTTGACTACCACAATCCCCTCGCTGAGCTTGAGCGCGGTCTCGAGCGAATCAGCCAGCCGTTTTTGAATATCCGCCTTCAGAACGAGCCGATCCACCACCACCTCGATCGTGTGCTTCTTATTTTTGTCCAGCTCGATCGACTCTTCCAATTCCCGAGGCTTACCGTCGACACGAACGCGGACGAATCCCTGCCGGCGCAGGTCAGCGAAGACCTGGCGGTACTCCCCCTTCCGCCCTCGCACGACCGGGGCCAGGACCTGGAACTTACTTCCATCCGGCAGTGCCATCACCTGGTCCACGATCTGCTGCACCGTCTGGGACGCGATCGGCTTACCGCAGGCGTAACAGTGCGGCTTACCCACCCTGGCAAACAGGAGGCGGAGGTAATCGTAGATCTCCGTCACTGTCGCCACGGTCGAACGGGGGTTTTTGCTGGTGGTCTTCTGCTCGATGGAGATCGCCGGCGAGAGCCCCTCGATCAGGTCTACGTCCGGTTTATCCATCTGCTCCAGGAACTGACGGGCGTACGTAGAAAGCGACTCGACGTAGCGACGCTGACCCTCGGCATAGATGGTGTCGAACGCCAGCGACGACTTCCCGGAGCCGGAGACGCCGGTGATGACCACAAGCTTGTCCCGAGGGATCTCCAGGTCAATCGACTGAAGGTTGTGCTCTCGCGCACCCCGAATAAGAATCTTGTTGTTTGCCATACGTGACCAACCCCTACAGATTAGGTGTTTAGACTGAAAGCTGAAGGCTATACCTTTGCGTTACTTCGTGGGGACAGGCGGCAGCACGCCTCGGATAGGCTGGAACGTATACGAACCCCCGATCACAGGCCCGGCAAAACGGTAGCTGATCCCCTTACCGTAATACCACCAAGTCTCGGCGGGCTGGTTGCCGGCTCCACGGTCGATTCGCTCCGGAAGACCCAACTGACGCAGGACCTTTCCCCTTGCTGAATCCGCCCCGAACTCCGCGATCTGTCGCTGTACCTCCTTCCATTGCGGATGGTCGAGAAGCAGTTGATCTAATCTCAGCTCTCTGCCCTCCTTTAGCCGCTTGGTGATGTCGATCCCTTCCGGCTTTTGAAACCGGACACCATCGAACCCCTCTTCGGCATGGAAGAATAGGTAGAGGTTATTTCCGAGTTCGCTGGGGATGAACTCGGCCCTGTACCAGCCGTCGTCGGCAGTCAGGACTTTCAGCCCCCGCCGGTCAAGTTCCGCGTAGTCAAACTTCGTGGTGAAATCAAGCCGCCGTCCCACCACCAGCACGGGCGTTCCCGGCACGGGCCGGCCCTGTTGATCGGTAATCCGGCCGCTGACGACCCGTTGCTCCGCAATCTGGGCCGTTGCGCATCCGACCGCAACGAACACCAGGCACAGGAGCCCTGCCCATCCGACACTCATCCACCAGCGTTCCCCCATTCCGCCTCCGTTTCGTCCCCATGGCTCATCCCCACGCCCAGACCAAAGCTCGGCATCCCTTCCCGAACTGTTCTCAGGCCTCTTACGCGGTTCATTGGACACCGATGACTATACCGAGAGAGGCGGGAGGATTCAAGGCAAAGTTCCAGGTCTTGAATCCCGCCCCCGCACTCGGACCCTGACTCCTTCCGCGTAACCATTCAGTGAGAGGGCGCAAATCATTAAATAAAATGTGGTATTTTTATAAAATCCCCCTTAATCCCCCTTTTCAAAGGGGGAAACGGTTAGTCCCCCTCTTTGGAAAAGAGGGGTTAGGGGAGATTTTCCACCCCTAACTGAATGGTTACCCTTCCGCTTACATTTTCATTGACAGATAACGGCCGCAGTTGCCATTATACACCGGGCCGAAGTGGTGGAACTGGTAGACACGCCGTCTTGAGGGGGCGGTGGGGTTATACCCGTGGGGGTTCGAGTCCCCCCTTCGGCACCATTTATGTACTCACTATTTCGCGGTTGACCTCCCTTGACATCTTTGCACACCGAAATCGATCGCTCAGATTGCGCAATGGCACCGAAGGCGGCTCCCAGAGCATCATCCCGAGCTGGACTATAGCGCGCCAAGGAGCGAGCTTTGGAACCAAGGACCGTTGTGCTGACAGGTTGTGCGGGCTTCATCGGCTGCAAGGTCGCCGAGTTGCTCCTCCATGCCGGCCACCTCGTCGTCGGGATCGACAACCTCAACGACGCCTATGACGTCCGGCTCAAGCAGCGGCGCCTCGATCAGATCCTCCACCATCCCAGCTTTCAGTTCCACCAGCTCGACATCAGCGACCGGGCGGCTCTGAGCGCGCCCTTTGAGGCAGCATGTGGACCCCATGGTCGCGGTCCAGTCGCCGTTATCAACCTGGCTGCTCGCGCCGGCGTACGCCAATCCGTTGAAGACCCCTGGGTGTACTACGACACCAACGTCACCGGGACGCTCAATCTGTTGGACCTCTGCCGGACACTCGGCATCAACAAATTTATCCTCTCCTCCACCTCCAGCCTGTACGGCCAAAACAACCAATTGCCCTACCGGGAAGACGCAAATACCGACGCCCCCCTTTCGCCCTACGCCGCCTCCAAAAAGGCCGCCGAAACACTCTGCTATACCTATCATTACTTGTACGGGATCGACGTGACGGTTTTTCGGTACTTTACCGTCTACGGTCCCTCCGGGCGACCTGATATGAGCCTCTTTCGCTTCGTGCAGTGGATCAGCGAAGAGCACCAGGTACTGGTGTATGGCGACGGCCAACAATCCCGCGACTTCACCTTCGTGGACGATATCGCCAGAGGTACGATCGCCGGCCTCAAGCCGCTGGGATATGAGGTCATCAACCTGGGTTCCGACGCGCCCGTTGTCCTGATGGATGCGATTCGGCTCATTGAAGCATTAATTGGGAAGAAGGCGGTCATCGTCAACACCGCCCGTCATCCAGCCGACGTATCGGCGACTTGGGCTGACATCAGCAAAGCCAGGCGATTACTGGATTGGCAACCGCACTCGACATTCCAGGATGGCGTCGGCGCGCTGGTGCGATGGTATCAAGCCAACCGCGAATGGGCGATGCATGTATCAACAGGGTGATACCCACCCGGTGATGTGGTCCGACCGCCTTCTCCTGTGGGCGCTGACGATTCTCCTCCTGTTCACACCGCTTGCCTTTGGCACCGTTGAGGTCTGGTCGATCGCGCTTGCTGAACTGCTGGTGCTCGTTATGGGGACCGTCTGGGTCGCTCAAATGATCCGTGATGGACAGATACAATTCGAGCGGACACCGTTCACCCTCCTGATCCTCTCCTTCCTGGCGCTGATACTCTTCCAGATGCTTCCGTTGCCCCTGAACACGATCAAAATGCTCTCGCCTGCAGCGTACTCGGTCTACAGTGATGCCGCATCTGCCCTCAACATCCAGGTGGGGTGGCGGACGATCTCGCTTAATCCGGGCGCCACTCGTGAAGAGCTTCTGAGGCTACTGACTTACGCCATACTGTTCTGGATCTTGCTCAACTACTTGCGAGAGCGAAAGCAGATCGAGAGGGTTGTCGTGACCATCATCGGTGTTGGGTTTTTCCTGGCGGTGTTCGCGATCATTCAAAAGTATTCGTCGAATGGCAAGATCTATTGGATCCGCGAGACCGCGCAAGGCGGCGAGCCCTTCGGTCCCTATGTCAACCGCAATCACTTCGCCGGCTACATGGAGATCGCCATCCCCCTGACCATCGGCTATATCCTGGCTCAGTCGCCCTTGCGTACCGATCGACTGTCTATCAGGGAACGGCTCCTCCTGTGGACGTCCCAACACACCAGCAAGTCGATACTCCTACTTTTCGCTGCGATCTTTATGGGCGCAGCACTCCTGCTGACCGGCTCGCGCGGCGGCCTCATAAGTTTCTCGGGCTCCATGGTCTTTTTCATCATCATGGCGGTCATGAAGCGAACTGCGCGTTCACGGGTGGTACGATTGGCCCTGGCCTGCTGTGGCCTCGTCCTGATCGCCGCGGTCTGGATTGGTGGGAATAGTGCATTCCTGTCACTGGAACGGCTCGAGAAGACATTTCAGGAGCCATCCACAGAAGAACGAGCGATCCTGTGGCGGGATACCTTGCGGATGTCGAACGATTACGTGCGCTTTGGCTCGGGCTTCAACACCTTTGAGGAGGTGTTCCCGGCGTACAAGACCTCCACTGCCCAGATGATCTTCCAGTACGCCCACAATGACTACCTGCAACTGCTGGCTGAGGGGGGCGTCGTGGCCTTTGGTCTTGCTGTGTGGTTCATAGTCGTGTGGTATCGAGAGGTGACCGCCAGGTGGTTGAGGCGACACGATCCTCTTGCAGAGTACATGGCGTTAGCCGGTATGACCGCCGTGTTTGCGATGCTTATTCACAGCCTAACCGATTTCAACCTACACATCCCAGCGAATGCCATCGTCACGGTCACAGTGCTTTCCGTCACCCTCAACGCGGCCCGCGTCACGGCCTCAGGACGAGGCTCCAATGGTCAGTCAGAGCATTTGTAAGCAGCGTGAGCGGTATAACTGAGATCAGGGTTAAGGAAATCATCACCAGGCTGGCCCAGCCGAAGCCCCTTCCCGACCTTTCCGCCTTGTGTCCTGATCGGCGAGAGCTGACCAGCATCCTCCTGGACATTCGGAAGGGCCTAAGATCCCCCTGCTACGCCGAACTCCGCGATGCGGCAGAACTCCAGCATCTCGATGTCCGCCACCTGGTCCAGAAGGCCGAAGCACTGCTCGCATCGATGCACCTCGCTTCCAGTGCGGATTACTACGCGATCCTCGATGTGGACCGGGACGCCTCCGCCGATACAATTCATGAGAAATGGATCGAAAAGATGCGCATCTATCACCCTGACAAGTACGAGGACCCAACGGGGTGGATCACCGAGCAGAGCTGGAGTCTCAACGAGGCGTACGCAGTCCTCAAGGATCCGGAGAAGCGACGAGAGTATAATGCCAGACGAAAAGTACGGATGAGAAGCGGGCCCAGGACAGCGGGGGCCACGGATTTTCTTACACTAGATCGCACTACCCGTTCTGCCTCGGAGAGTAGCGCTCAATCGAGATTGACAAGAGTCGCGCCCATCGTCGCGATCGTAATTGCGAGTCTCATCGTCGCACTGCTGCTCTGGTCGTTATGATTCGTTGTGCTGCCTGCGGAAAACAACTCGTGAAACCTCACCACAGCCGGTTGGCCTCTATGGCGCCACCGAGGGCCCTCGCCTTATGAGAAGAAAGGACACACGATGACATCGCTCATCCCGCATCTGAAAGAACGTATCGGACGCCGAGACTATACGGTCGGCGTCATTGGCTTGGGGTATGTCGGGCTGCCGGCAGTGTTGCGCTTCGGGGAGGTGGGTTTTCGCGTCCTGGGCTTTGACGTCGACCCTGACAAAGTGAAGCATATCAACGCCGGAGAGAGCTACATCCAGCATCTCCCGGCAGATCGGGTAGCCTCCCTGGTTAGGTCAGGCCGGTTCGAAGCTACCACCGACTTCGCCCGCCTCAGAGAGGCCGATGCCATTCTCATCTGTGTTCCCACACCACTGACGCGCCATCGAAACCCCGACCTCCAGTACGTCGTACAGACCGCCGACGCCATTGCCGGCACCCTGCGAGCCGGCCAGCTCATCTGCCTGGAGAGTACCACCTACCCCGGCACCACTGAGGAAATCCTTCAGCCCCGCTTTGAGGCAACGGGCCTTCAGGTAGGGCGAGACTTCTTTCTCGTCTTCTCACCAGAGCGGGAAGATCCAGGGAATACACACTTCGGCTTGGCTACTATCCCCAAGGTCCTCGGAGGGGTGTCGGATGCCTGTGGGGAATTAGGCGAAACGCTCTACGGAACGATTGTGGCCACCGTAGTGCGGGTCACCTCTCCCAGGGAGGCCGAAATGACCAAGCTCCTGGAGAATATCTACCGAGCGGTGAACATCGCGCTGGTGAATGAGCTCAAGATACTCTCGGACCGCATGGGAATTAACATCTGGGAGGTCATCGACGCTGCTGCCACCAAGCCCTTTGGCTTTCAGGCTTTCTATCCGGGACCAGGGTTAGGGGGCCACTGCATTCCTATCGACCCCTTCTATCTCACATGGAAAGCCCGCGAGTACGGCCTGTCCACTCACTTCATTGAGGTCGCCGGCGAAATCAACCATGCCATGCCGGCCTGGGTGGTGGGAAAAGTCGTCGAGGCGCTGAACAGAAGAGGCAAGTCGCTGCACGGCTCCAGCCTCCTGGTTCTGGGTGTAGCGTACAAGAAGGACATCGACGATCAGCGGGAAAGCCCGGCACTCGAGATCCTGACGCTGCTACGGCAACAGGGAGCCCGGGTGAATTACTCGGATCCTCACGTCCCCCGATGCCATGGCCACCGTCACTATCCCGACCTTGACCTGACCGCTCTACCACTAACAGCAGAGACCCTTCAGGCGCAGGATGCGGTAATCCTTGTGACGAATCACTCGGCGTTTGACCTCGACCTGATCCGTCAGCACGCCCCTTTGATCGTAGATACGCGGAACGCCTTCAAGGGCATCCCCCTGGACAAGGTCGTAAAGGCATAAGCGGGAGGTTGGGTCTATCTGGTCATTTCGTCTTTCTGGTCACAGACCAAATAGATCAGATAGATCAGATGGAAAAACAGGAAGAGCCAATTCTATGTTGATGAGAGAGTTTTGCAGAGATGCTGACTAACAGGCCCCTGCCTGCTCTGTGAGCAGGGCCGCATATCCCTCGCGGAAGGTCGGATAGCGGAACGCGTAGCCGGAGGCGGTGAGTCTAACGTTGCGGCAACGCTTGTTGCTTCCGTGGCGAGGCATCCGCAGGGGGGAAGATTCGGCCTGCCAGGGCGGCGGCACGCCAAGCGCCCCTGCCAACCAGCGAAGGACAACGATCAGTTCGGTTGGCTCGTCATCGACTCCAAGGTAGAGGGAGTCCGGCTGCTGCAACATCATCAGATGGCGCAGGGCCCCGGCAGCGTCATCCCTGTGGATACGGTTGAAATAGACGGGCGACTCGCCACCCCCAACGACCTCGCCTCGACGCACCTTCTCGATCAGGCCCGCGCGATCTGGACCGTAGAGGCCGCCCAGTCGTAGGACGGTGGCCGGGAAAGGACCATCAAGTAGGAGGCGTTCACCTTCGCGGAGGAGAATCCCGGCAAACTCAGTTGGCTCGGCTGGTGCGGTCTCATCTACCCACTCTCCAGATGTTTGCGCGTAGACTCCGGTACTCGAGGTGAGAAAGAGACGCCGGGGATGCTGCCGTTGCCGAATAAGAGCATCGAGTAGGTTGTTGAGCCCTTCCACATAGACTGCCCGGTAGGCCACATCGTCATGCGTATCTGGCGCAGCGGTGTAGAAGATATAATCAAGGGCCGGCGGCAGCGCGCAAAGCGTGCCAGGCGAGGTCAGGTCGGCCGCACATTGGCGAATGTCCGGCGGAAGTATGGCGGGTCGGCGACGCAGTCCCCAGACGGTATGCCCTTCCGCCGCGAGCAGAGAGCCTAACGCTGTTCCGATATAACCACAGCCGGCTATGAGAATGTTTGCCATGTTCCAGCTCAAGAAGCTGTCAGCACTCAGCTTCTGATGATGATCGCACTGAACCTGGATTCCCCCGTATCAAGTACGGGGCAGGCTTGTCAAGCCCGGAATGACAATCAAAGGAAAGAGACCTCTGGGATGCTGCGCTACTCCCCAAGCGAGTGCCGAAGTGCGCCTTCGAGATCAGGGTAGCAGAAGCGATACCCTGTTGCCAGGAGCCGGGTGGGCTGGACGCGCTGACTGGCCAACAGTACTTCGTCAGCTATTTCGCCAAAGGCGAGACGCGCTGCGACGGCGGGCATCGAAAACAGGGTAACTCGGCTGAGAAGCCGCCCCAACGTCTGCGTAAATTCCTGATTGGTCACCGGATTAGGCGTCACCGCATTGACCGGACCCTGGAGCGCCTCAGTCGCAAGCGCGTGTGCAATCACACCCAGGAGGTCATCCAAGGCGATCCAGCTTATATATTGGCGCCCCGTCCCCAGCACCCCTCCAAGACCCATTCTGAACGGCGGGAGCAGCTTCGCCAGCGCCCCACCTGCTCCACTCAGTACCATTCCGAAGCGGGGATGAACGACGCGGATCCCCTTTTGGACGGCCGGCTTGGCCTCGGCCTCCCATTCGCAGCAGACCCCGGCGAGAAAGCCCGTTCCCGGGGCACTCTCCTCAGTGAGGAGTTCATCGCCGCGATCGCCGTAGTAGCCAATAGCAGACGCGCACACCATCACCTTGGGCGGCTGCTTCAGCCCGGCGAGCGAATCGCAGAGTAACCTGGTGCCGCCCACCCGGCTGTCGCGGATCTTCGCCTTCTTCTCGGCCGTCCACCTTCCAGTCGCAATGTTTTCTCCCGCGAGGTGGACCACCGCATCCAGCCCTTCGAGGCGGGCGATATCCATCACTCCCGCCTCTGGGTCCCACTGAACCTCTGCAATCCCGTGCTCAGGGGTGGCGCGAACCAGGCGCGTGACACGATGTCCACCGGCCGCGAGAAACGGAACCAGCGCCGAGCCCACGAACCCGGTTGATCCTGTGACGAGGATGTGTAGCTGTGCCATGAGATAAGCTTTCCGTTTTCAGCGATAAGCTATCAGCTTCTGATACCCACCGTCGCCCTGGCCGAGTTGTCGGGTTACGCTGCGCTAACCCGACCTACGGTTGAAGGCTGATCGCGTGTGTTCAGGCCCCTGGAGTCGAATCTCTCAGATTCTCTAAGATGCCCATAAAAAGGTACTGCGCGACCCATCCAATCACGCACGCTCCCGCCGCCCTCGAAGTTGTCGTGTAGTTGAGGGTCTTTCTCACCGCAATGACCGTGGCTCCCAGCATCCATACCGATGCCAGTCCAGAGACGAAGCCGCCCAGGTAAGGGATGCCGCCCAACAGCCTCACTACTCCCGGAGCGCTGGCAAAACTGATGATCCGTATCATCGCACCACAGTCCATTTTGGTCTGTGGCTCCTGGAGCAATCGCGTGCCAACCAGGTAGGTGAAGAACGCCCAGGCATACCACTGCACCATCGCCTGCATAGTCACAAAAAAGAAGCCGCCTAGCCCGCTATGAACGCCCACACCGATCCCGGCGGCTGCGGATGATAGGATCACTACCATCGCGGCCTGTAGCGGGGCGTGCCGATCAGTCTTTATTTCATCATAGAGACTTCCATCCAGCTTGGCGGCTCGGAGCATCCGCTCGCCCATCCTCTTAATCACCTCTTCCCCTCCACGCCGCTACACTTCTTGAGAAAGCGTCTGTTGCGTCTATCGAGTCGAATGCCGAATGGATCGTTCCTTGATCGCTGATTGAAGTCTTCGCGCAAAAAATGCTCTTACGATGCAAACCTATGGTATCCGGGTTAGCGTGTCAACTATTTTCGAAATGGAGGCAGGCGCACCATGGCGATCTGCAGTGAGGAACAAATGGGGTATGCTTTTGGACCTACGGCCCCTCAGGAGAGACCTGGCACTTCAGCAGAGAGACCTTCCCACAGCTGTCATCTACTGGAGCATTTAATAAATACGGTTACATGGGCCATTAACCATGAGCTTGTAGAAGGGCGAGCTTTTTCAACGTGTTACGTTCAGGGTTCGACAGGCTCACCACGAACGGAACGTTGATGAATTTACGAAACACGATACCAGGGGTTGGGTAGAGCAGTGGCAGAGGGGAGAATAGGGCTACCGCAAGCGCCACCGAGGCCACACTGAAGTCCAGTGCCAACGATGGCTTCAAGGTGGCCGTCTCTATCGGTCGTCTCAACCATTACGGGTTAGCCCGCGCCCCGCGATATGAGAGCCAGGCGTGGTAAAACTTCACACTATGGGCGACGACTGAAGATGATGCAATATACGCCAGAGTTACCAAGCGAATCTTGACATGGAATCACTTCTGTCCTACCCATGATGTCATCACTGCCAAGCTTCACGAATTGTTTTAGAATCGTTGCCTCAAGAAATGCTTTATCATCAAAGTCTCCTTGAGTCACCGCTGTCCTTGAGATCAAGTCCCAAGCAATATCGTGACCTTGAGAGCGCTGGAGGTCAATGATTTGTTCCATCAATCTGTGTTGGTCACCCAGGGGTCGACGAGTAAGGATCAGCACACCCTTCACTTTCCTTCGCGCGGGACCGTCTCCCGTTGCCTCTTCGGCCTCGTCATTATCCTCCAGCGCTGCCATTGGTTTCGAACTGAATATTTTTCGCAGGAAATTCATTGCCGCTTCTCCTTTGAGTGAAATGGTCTCGAAGTCACTGATCGCCGTGTCCAGTACTTGGCGGTCTGCGTCTCCGATGTTCTCGGTTTCCAGTTCAGAGTTTCTTTTGCCGTAATACTTCTCCGAGGTTAACGTCGCGCCGGTTTCAAGCAAGATGACTGTGGACATGATCCGCTTCATGACGACGCCCCCTGTTCGCTTGCGTGAATCTGTACGTCATAACCGCCGCCAGCGCCATGGGAGCGGCGCCTAGCGCTATGAACACCGCATCCCCCGGAAGGCGCAGCCATTCGAGGCGGCGCACGAACGGTTGGTTCATAAACTCCGCGCCGCGTGCGTGCCAGTAGCCGTTGGTCAATACGTCCCACAGTTGCCAGATACCCCCGGGCAAGAGACTCAGCACCACCATCAGCGCCAGGCCGATATTCAGTCCCCAGAACGACACGCGCACGAGCTTCTCCACGCGCTGCCACTGCTGGTTGTCCAGCACCTGCCGGAACGCACTCACCATAAGCGCGAACGCCAGCATCCCGAATACCCCCATCATCGCCGTATGCCCGTGGTTCGTTGTCAGAATCGTGCCAACCTCGTAGAAACTGATGACCGGCAGGTTGATGAGGAAACCAAACACACCTGCGCCGACAAAATTCCAGAAGCCAACCGCCATTAAGAAGTGGACCGTCCACTTATGCGGCAACGACACCGGCAGTTCACACGCACCACACTCACTCTCGGTCAGCTTGATGAAGTCCCACGCGTCCAGTGTCAGTAACGTCAGCGGCACAACCTCCATGGCCGAGAAGACGGCCGACAGAGCCATGGTCATGGTCGTCTGACCCGTCCAGTACCAATGGTGTCCGGTGCCGATGATGCCGCTCCCGAGGTACAGAATCGCATCGAGATAGATAACTCGCTCTACGTTCGTGTGCGACATGACGCCCAACTGGAAGAAGATGAGCGCCACCATCACTGTCACGAATAACTCTAGAAATCCTTCTACCCAGAGGTGGACGATCCAGAACCGCCAGCTGTCCACGACCGCCAAATTGGTTGTACTGCCAAAAAACATCGACGGCAGGTAGAAGAGTGGGATAGCGGCGGCGGCATAGAGAAAGAGCAATGCGATTTGGCGCTGTTTCGGGTTCTGCCGCGCCGGCGCCATGGCGCGCACCAACAGCACCAGCCACAGCACCAGCCCGACAACCAGCATAATCTGCCACGCCCGCCCCAAATCCAAATACTCCCAGCCTTGATGCCCTAGCCAGAACCATAGCGGGCCGAGTAGTTGTTTCACCCCCATCCACTCGCCCACCAAACTACCAATCACGACCAGCAGCAGAGCGACAAACAACAGATTAATGCCCCGAACCTGCCAGCGCGGCTCGCTGCCGCCCAGCCCCGAGGCCAGGAATAGCCCACCCGCAATGTACGCTGTTACAATCCAGAAGATCGCCAACTGCAAATGCCAGGTCCGCATGATGTGGCTCGGCGCGACTTGTGACAGGTCTATGCCGTAGAACTTGCCGGGATCAGCCCGGTAATGCGCGACCACGGCGCCGACCATCACCTGCGCGAAAAACAACACCGCCACTACCGCAAAGAACTTGATCGTCGCCCGCTGGCTTTCCGTGGCTACGCCCGGCAACATCATGGGATGTACGTGCCCACTCCGGCCCTTCCAACCGAGAAAATCAAACTTGCCGAATGCGACCAGCGCCCCCGCAATCCCCCCCAACAGTGCGATTAAACTAAGCGCGCTCCACAGAACCGCATCAGCGGTAAGCGTATTCCCGGCCAGCGGTTCGTACGGAAAGTTGTTCGTGTACGAGTAGAGCTTGCCGGGCCGATTGGCGACGGACGCCCATGCCGTCCACGCGAAGAAGGCGGTAAGGTGCCGTAACTCCACCGGGTCAGTGATGTACTTGGCCGGTAACCCGGCATTGCCCGTCGGCTCAGCGAAGTACGCCGTCCACCTTTCCACCTGCTTCTCGAACGTGGCCGCCTCGACTTCCGTGAACGTCAATATCCCGGTCTGTTGGTCGTAGTGATTCTGCTTCAACGCCGGTCCCGCTGCCACCGCCAACGCGTGCAAATACTCCGCCGAAAAATCCGGCCCCAGATACGCCCCGTGTCCCCAGACGGAACCGTTTTGCATCAGGCCATACCTCAAGAACACTTCCTGTCCGTCTCTGATGTCTTTAGCTGTCATGACGGTCACGCCGCCCGGGCCAGTAACCTTGTCTGGAATGGGCGGCGCAAAATGATAGGTACGCACCGTCAGCCAAACTAAGACAGTCAATCCAAAGATTATCGTAATAACGAGCGAGTACCGCCACCAAGGGGAAAGTTCCCCGGGGGTTGCCTTCATGAATTACTCCTTTGGCCTATATTGCTCCGAGGCACCGTGGGCTGCCGTGAAATAGCACGGCCCCTCAGGATCCACCTCGCCCTGAAGGGCCGGACGCACTCCCCCAGCGTGCCATTGAACTGCTTGGATGGCGCCTCGCCGCCCCTCAGCCTAAATCTCACTCCGCGCAAGAGGACCCCACGACGTCTGCCCTATGCTAAGTTGACCCCATGGGGATGTCAAGGGGAAATGAAAATTTCGCTTCCTTTTTCTAGAGCTGGAGATCACAATTGGCCTCAACGGCCACGGGCATCATAAATGTTACAATCTCAGCCGGTCACTCATCACGGAGCGCTGATAGCTGGCTACTGAATGATGCCTTCAACGACCAGCGCTAAGTGATGAGCTTTCCGGTGAAGGAGCAGGCGATGAACCCCTTGCGAGCGTTGCGTGAGTGCGGACAATCGGTTTGGTTGGACTATATCCGGCGAGGCCTCATCACCGGTGGCGAACTGCAACGATTCGTAGATGAGGATGGGGTGACGGGCGTCACCTCAAACCCCGCCATCTTCGAGAAGGCGATCACCGGGAGCACCGACTACGCCGAGGCCCTTACGCGCCTCGATCAGCAAAGGGATCTGGACGCCAAGTCGCGCTACGAGCAGTTGGCGATCAGGGACATTCAGGACGCCGCCGATGTGCTGCTCCCTGTCTATGAGCAGACGATGCGGCGGGATGGCTTCGTGAGCCTGGAGGTCTCGCCCTACCTTGCCCACGATACGCAGGCCACGATGGATGAGGCACGAAGACTGTGGCGGATGGTTGGACGCCCAAACGTGATGATCAAGGTCCCTGGCACACCTGAAGGTATCCCTGCCATCACGGCGCTCATCAGCGAAGGGATCAACGTCAACGTCACCCTGCTCTTCTCCCAACAGGTCTACGAGCAGGTCGCCCTTGCCTACATTGCGGGGCTCGAAGCGCTCGTAGTCAGGGGCGGAGACGCGAGCCGAGTCTCGAGCGTTGCCAGCTTCTTCATCAGCCGGATCGACTCGGCCATCGACGCAGCCCTTACGGCCAAGCTGAAGGCGGCCGCAGATGCACGAGAGCAGACAATGTTCCAAGGCCTGCTGGGCAAGGTAGCCATCGCGAACGGCAAATTGACCTATCAGCGGTACAAGGAGATCTTCGATAGTCAGCGCTGGAAGGCGCTCGCCAAGACAGGCGCGCACACCCAGCGCGTGTTGTGGGCCAGCACCAGCACGAAGAACCCGAACTTCCGCGACGTGATCTACGTGGAGGAACTGATCGGCCATGACACGGTAAATACAATACCGGCATCGACCGTAGAGGCATTCCGGGATCACGGACGCCCACGTTTTAGTCTTGAAGAGGATGTCGATGGAGCGCACAACACCATGCAGATCCTAGAGCAGGTGGGCATCTCGATGTCGGAGGTCACCGACAGGCTGCTGGACGACGGCGTACAGTTGTTCGCCGAGGCATTCGACAAGCTGCTGCGGGCGGTGGCAAGCGGTGGCAAGCAGTCGTGAGCGTCATGGTCAACCGCCAGACCTACGCGCTACCCGCCGATCTCGCCGCCGCTGTCGAGGCATCGCTTCACGAGTGGCAGGTCACGGGCAAGGTCCGCAGATTATGGGCGCGCGATGCGACCCTCTGGACGGGAACGGACGAAGGGGGGTGGCTGGGCTGGTTGGGGATCACCGAGGACCAGCAGGCGAGCGGGATCCACCTTCGGGCCATCGCTGAAGAGGTGAGGTCAGCGGGGTTCTCGCATGCGCTGCTACTGGGGATGGGGGGTTCCAGCCTCTGCCCCGAGGTAGTAGCCAGGACGTTCGGTAGGCAGGACGGCTACCCTACACTTCACGTACTGGACTCGACCGACCCTGCTCAGGTCAGGGCCTTTGAAGCGCGAGTGGACTTGGCCAACACGATCTTTATCGTGTCGAGCAAGTCGGGCACCACCCTGGAGCCGAACATCTTCACACAGTATTTTTTTGAGCGCGTGGGGCAGGTCGTCGGTGCCGAGGAAGCCGGGAGCCGCTTCATCGCTATTACTGATCCGGGCTCGACGTTGCAGCAGATCGCTGAGCGCCTTCGCTTTCGTCACATCTTCTACGGTCTCTCAAGTATCGGTGGTAGATACTCAGCCCTATCGGATTTCGGCATGGTGCCGTCGGCAATTATGGGAGTAGACGCACCGAAGCTGCTGGACCGCGCCGAGGAGATGGCGCGCGCCTGCGCCTCGTGCGTCCCGATCGAGGCGAACCCCGGCGTCGTTCTGGGCGCCATCCTGGGCGTCCTCGCCCGTGCCGGCCGAGACAAAGTCACCATCATCGCCTCGCCCGGTATGTGGCATTTCGGCGCATGGCTGGAGCAACTGCTCGCCGAATCGACCGGAAAGGCGGGGAGGGGGCTGATCCCCGTCGATCGTGAGTCGCTGGGTCCTCCAAAGGCCTACGGTACCGATCGCGCATTTATCTACCTTAGAATGGTTTCTGCCCCGGTTCCGTGCCAGGATGCGGCGATGGACGCCCTCGAACGGGCCGGTCAGCCTGTGATCCGGATTGCCGTGTCCGATCCCTACGACCTGGGCGCCGAGTTCTTCCGGTGGGAGATCGCGACCGCGGTGGCCGGGTCGATCATCGGCATCAATCCCTTCAATCAGCCTGACGTGGAAGCAAGCAAGGTGGCGACACAACAATTGACGGCGGCCTACGAGCGGACAGGTTCACCCCCGTCGGAAACCCAGATCCTGCAGGAGCGCAGCATTACACTGTTCAGTGACGAGGCGAACGCCGCGGCACTGGAGGAGGCTACAGGAGCCGATCGGTCACTCGTCGGGTATCTCAGGGCGCACATGGACCGACTCGGGCCGGGCGATTACTTCGCCCTCCTGGCCTATATCGAGATGAACGAAGCTCATGAAAGCGCGCTTCAAATGCTGCGTCACGCAGTCCGCGACAAGAAGCGGGTAGCGACGTGCCTGGGTTTTGGCCCGCGCTTCCTACACTCGACCGGCCAGGCCTACAAGGGTGGACCAAACACCGGCGTCTTTCTACAGATCACCTGCGACGACCCGCTCGATCTGCCTGTGCCGGGCCACACATACACCTTTGGCGTGGTCAAGGCCGCCCAGGCGCGCGGCGACTTCCAGGTCTTAGCGGAGCGCAGTCGCCGAGTGTTACGGGTTCATCTGGGTCCAGATGTGGCGGCCGGCTTGGCAACACTGCACGCTGCAATCCAACAGGCTTTGCAGTGCTGATTGCTGATTGCTGATTGCTGATTGCTGACCGCTTCTTTTCATGAGAGGAGCACACACGATGCAACTCGGAATGATCGGTCTGGGCAGGATGGGCGCAAACATAGTCCGCCGCCTGCTGCGCGGTGGGCATGAGTGCGTCGTGTTCGACGTGAATCCCGACCACGTGGGGGCATTAGCACAGGAAGGCGCAACGGCTGCCATGTCGCTGGACGAGTTCGTGCGCGCCCTCACCAGGCCGCGGGTGGCGTGGGTGATGGTGCCGGCGGGAGACCCAACGGAGCAGACCATCATGGCGCTCTCACAGCGGATGGACGCGGACGACATCATCATCGACGGCGGCAATTCCTATTACAAAGATGATGTGCGCCGCGCGAGAGCATTAAAAGAGCGGGATATCCAGTACGTGGATGTGGGCACCAGCGGCGGGGTCTGGGGGTTGGAACGCGGCTACTGCCTGATGATCGGCGGGGAAGCGCACGCGGTCGCACATCTGGAGCCGATCTTCAAGACGCTCGCACCGGGATTGGGCGACATCCCGCGTACCCCAGGCCGCGAGAAGTTAGGCGGCACGGCGGAGGATGGCTACCTGCACTGCGGCCCGGCGGGCGCTGGCCATTTCGTCAAGATGGTTCACAACGGCATTGAGTACGGCCTGATGCAAGCCTATGCGGAAGGCTTCGACATCCTACGCAATGCGATCTCACAGGACCTCCCTGAGGAGTACCGTTACAACTTCAACGTGGCTGATGTTGCGGAAGTGTGGCGGCGCGGCAGCGTCGTTTCATCGTGGTTACTCGACCTGACGGCGATGGCGCTCGCTGAAGACCCCACGTTATCGAACTATACCGGGTTCGTCCAGGATTCCGGTGAGGGACGCTGGACGATCATGGCGGCTATTGAAGAGGCAGTGCCGGCCGATGTGCTCTCGGCGTCGCTGTACGCGCGCTTCCGGTCCAGACGGGCGCATACATTCGCCGAGAAGCTGCTGTCGGCGATGCGGCAGCAGTTCGGCGGACATACCGAACGTCCTACCGGAGGATAACTCAATGGCTCTCACGCAGATCCTGACCGAGGCGATCGCTCAACCCTCCCGCTACCAGGTGCCGGACGGGTGTGCGTTGGTCATCTTCGGCGCATCCGGCGACCTGACCAGGCGCAAGCTCTTGCCCGCCCTGTACGCGCTGGCGCACGACGGCCTGCTCCCTGACCGGTTTGCGGTGATCGGGTTCGCGAGACGAGAGAAGGACCACGAAGCGTTCCGCGATGAGATGCGCGGGGCGGTGGAGCAGTTTTCTCGTCTTCACCCGCTCAATGCGGAGGTGTGGGACCGCCTGGCGCGGAGCCTCTACTATGTCGCGGCCTCATTCGATGACTCTGCCGGGTACGAGCGGCTCCGGCTCCTCCTCGCTGACGTGGATCGCCAGCACGGAACCGGCGGCAATCGGCTCTATTACCTGGCCACACCCCCCGCGGCCTACGCTGCAGTTGTGACTCGTCTGGGGGCCTCCGGACTGGTGAGCAAGGTCTGGGACGGTCCGCACGACACTGATCCTGCGCCAGAGGCTCACGGCTGTTGCCGGATCATCGTCGAAAAACCATTCGGACGGGATCTAGCCACGGCTCTGGTCCTGAATGCCGAGATCCATCGGGTCTTCCGCGAGCAGCAGGTGTACCGCATCGACCACTACCTCGGAAAGGAAACCGTCCAGAACATCCTCACCTTCCGCTTCGGCAACAGCATCTTCGAACCGTTGTGGAACCGTCGGTA
The DNA here is from genome assembly GCF_003044035.1 of Candidatus Methylomirabilis limnetica. Lineage (NCBI taxonomy): Bacteria > Methylomirabilota (SeqCode) > Methylomirabilia (SeqCode) > Methylomirabilales (SeqCode) > Methylomirabilaceae (SeqCode) > Methylomirabilis (SeqCode) > Candidatus Methylomirabilis limnetica. Next base: position 82,986 of record NZ_NVQC01000016.1, on the reverse strand, counting down.
TGTCGACCACGTCCAGCTCCTCGTTGCGGAGGACCTGGGCGTGGAGGGTAGAGGCAGCTACTACGATACCGCGGGCGCCATGCGGGACATGGTGCAAAACCACATGCTGCAGCTCCTGTCGCTGGTGGCCATGGAGCCGCCCGCCACTTTCGAGCCTGACGCGGTCCGCGACGAGAAGGTCAAGGTCTTGCGGGCGATCCGTCCCGTCCCGGCAGAGCGCGCCAACGACACAACTGTCCGGGCACAGTATATCAGCGGCCAGCTTCGCGGGAAGAAGATCGCGGCCTATGCCGACGAGCCCGAGGTTGCGGCAGAGACGGCGATGGAGACCTTCGTGGCACTGCGCCTGGAGATCGACAACTGGCGCTGGGCGGGGGTGCCGTTCTATCTGCGGACCGGTAAGGCGCTCCCGAAGCGGGTCACCGAGGTCACCATCCAATACCGACAGCCACCTCTCCTCTTGTTTCAACAGGCGGCCCATGCGGGCCATAAGAACCAGGACATCGTGAAGCCAAACCGACTCACCCTTCGAATCCAGCCCGACGAGGGAATCTCGTTGCGGGTGGGGCTCAAGCCACCTGGACCGCGAATCAGCCTGGTGCCGGCCCGATTGGGCTTCTCCTACCGGGAGGCCTTCGGGGTCGATCCCGAGGAGGCCTACGAGCGGCTACTGCTGGACTGTATGCTCGGGGATTCGACGCTGTTCATTCGGCGTGATGAGGTTGAGGCTGCATGGGCGATGGTGACGCCAGTGGTCGAAGCCTGGGCCGCCGACGGCCGCACCGGCCTGGCATACTACCCCGCCGGCAACTGGGGCCCAAAAGAGGCCGACCGCTTCATCGAGGCCGACGGCCGGGAGTGGGTCAACCCATAACGGGCCCCAGGTGTCAACCACCTCATCGCAGCGCGGGGTCTTTCTGCTCCCTCATGGATGTATCTTTCATCCCCTCCCTGATCCAGCGCATGCGACACGCTCAATTCAGTATCGTAAGCCCCATGAGTTCTCGCCCGAGGAGCGGCTTGTGCATGCGCGGAAAGCGGTTCACGTAGCCGTACAGCGCCACAGCAAAATCGTAGGCCCGCTGCACGATCGGGATGACCGCGTCGGCCATCTCTGCCCCCACCGGGCGGGCGTCCTCACCGGCGAGCGGCCTACCCCGGCGGCCCTGGCACAGGCAAGCTGCTCCGGCGGCTCCTGAGGCAGCGGGAGCCAGACCAAGCGAGGGCAGGCTAGTGCCGTTCTCACCTGCCGCCATGCCTTTGCGACCCACTGGGGGAGGATGGAGACGACATCCGCACGGTGCAGACACGGTGCCGGTCCTAGCGACGTGAGCACGACGATGATCTCTACCCATATCCTGAATCGAGGGGGTAGAGGAGTTCGTCGTCCTGTAGATTCATGGGCGGTGGAAGGGGGTATCGCCTCGCAGCCATATGGGCAATATGCTTTGGCCGTCCTCCGACCCTCGTTCGCCCCGCTCAGGGCTTGGCCATGACCTCGATCGGGGTCGATCGTCTCCCCGTATCCGTCATCGACCTGTCAGGCGAAGACGTTCGGTGGATCCGGGCTAAGGGTTGGTCGTCACTCAGTCGCGCTGGCGACGACGACCAGTTCGAGCATCTCTGTCGAAGAGGAGGACGGGCGACTGTATTCGGTGTTGGTGCCTGAGTGCTCGATCCTGATCGGCCAGGAAAGGGCTCCTCCGACCATGGACGGGGCCCCGATCCAGGCGAGCAACAGCCGCCGGTAGTCGAACTCGGTCGTGCTGGCTGACAACTGCAGGATCACGTTGCGGGATGCGACGGTCGTGAGGGTGGCGTCCTTGCCGATCATCGCCGTGAGCTCGGGCAGGTCGGCCAGGGTGATCGACTCGAGAGGAGCTACCTGCGGCACCGCAAATCGAGCGAGATCGCGCACCATCTGGCTGCCCGAGCCGGCCGGACCCGGCGGGCCCTCAGGTCCAGCCGGCCCTGCTGGTCCCGCTGCGCCTACTGGTCCTGCCGCACCTGTCGCACCTGCCGGCCCTGTGCTATTCCAAGTCATGGCCGTTTCGACAGGCTTGCACACGGTACCCGGCGCAACGATCCGGACCAACCCATTCACCTCGTTGACGCACGCATTGATATCCGCCGCTTCGATGTTGCTCGCCAGCCCCGTCAGGCCCATTGCGAGCACCGCGCCTCCCAACAGACACTGCACCGCTCCGCTCACGGCCCTCCTCCGTCCTCGTCTCATCGCTGCCTCCTCCTAGTAAAGGTTACTCCCAGCCCCGGCCTGGTAGCCGAGACACACACAGAGAGTGCAGCTTAGAACGCACCCCCCCCCGGTCAATAGAAAAGTGCGAGGGCTCAAGAACAGCAAGAGAACGTTGCCATTGCGAACGAAATGAAGTAATCGCTCATAATTGCACTGAGCGTACCACGCGCCCTCCGGGAGCCCGCATTGACGGGAAGCATCGAGTGATGGCGAAATCTCTCGCTGTGCTTGGGTGGGGGCCGCCTGCTACGCCCATCCGGGGCACGATAATCTGATTGACACGCCAAAACGGCAGGCGTAGGTTCTCCCTAGTCGCGCGTGGTGCGACTTTTTCAGGAGTGCACAAGTCAGGCGACACCATATCATTCCCGCGCTTGTCCTCGCATGCCTTAAGCTGGGAGCGGGAATCCTAGCCGGAAACACTGAATACCCCCGTTTCAAGTACGGGGCAGGCTTGTCAAGCGACCTTAGGAGTACGCGGGTTCATGCGATGACCACGTCACACGACATACGGACACTCATCCAGATCATTGTGAACAAGCTTGTCGCTGAGTACGCTCCCAAGCAGGTGATTCTGTTTGGCTCGTATGCCTATGGCGCCCCAGGACCGGACAGCGACATCGATCTGCTCATCATCAAAGAGACGCCGGAGCGCTTCATCGATCGCTGGATGGCGGTAAAACGCATTCTCACAGGGACTCATCCGTCAGTGCCGCTGGAGGCTATCGTGCTCACGCCAGACGAGATCGAAAAGCGGCTGGCTGTTGGCGACCAATTCATCAAGGAAATCTTCAATAAAGGAGAGGTCCTCTATGCCGCGTGAGGAATCTCCCTACGCCGTCGATTGGCTGCGTATCGCGGAGAAAGACCTGGGACGGGTGGAGCGGATGCTTAAAACGACGATCCCGAGATGGCGGGATTTTGCCTTCAGCAAGGGGGTGGAAAAGTTTCTCAAGGCATTTCTGCTGTCCAAGGGTTGGCAACTTCGGCGTATCCACGACTTGGAGGCCCTCTTAGATGACGCGATGGCCTTCGATCCCGGTCTTGCAGGCTTCCGCGAATTATGTCAAAAGATTTCTGCATTCTATCTGGTGGAGCGCTATCCATTGATCGCGACTACCAGGATAACGGAACAGGACGTTCGCACATCGCTGGAACAGGCCGAGGGGCTTGTCAATACGCTCCGCGCCGGCATGCATAGAGAATGAAGAGTGCTCGCTGGAAGCAGGAGAACAGTGGCTTGGCCGCTCGATGATACCGGACAGTTTAGCGCGGATGACCTCAGCGGAGGCGCCGGTGATCTGGATGGTCTTGCAGCGAGCGCGCTGACCGGCGGCGATTCGAAACAGGACATCGGGAGATCGAGGGCCTTGGCAGACAGACGGAGGCAGGCCCCGTTGGCGCCCGCCCATCTGCCGACGCCTCCTCAGCCTATCGTCGGGAGTCCTTGGCGGACCCTCGGTCGTCTCTGCGCCCGCTGCGGCGCTGTGCTTGAGCCAGCCCCCGAGCATGCGGCCGATCTCGTCCAGGTCTCGCGACAGCGCCTCGTATCCTTTGTGACTGAGCAGACCCAGGCGCATGCTCAACCGAAGCGTGATGCGCAGCGCATCGACCACGCCGCTGGCCTCTTCCAACTCCGGGACTTTGTCGCGTCGGCGGTTGGCCGTCACCAGCGTGACGAGGAGCCGGAGCGCCAGCCCCATGAGTTCTCGCCCGAGGAGCAGCTTGTGCATGCGCGGAAAGCGGTTCACGTAGCCGTACAGCGCCACGGCGAAATCGTAGGGCCGCTGCACGATCGGGATGACGTCGTCGGCCATCGGTCCCCTCACCCAGCGTTCCTCCCCCCTTGCGGGGGAGGATTAAGGTGGGGGGCCGTCGCTGAATTCACCCCCCATCCTCACCTTCCCCCACACGGGGGGGAAGGGAGAAGGAGGCATAGCGAGACGCCGGCCCTGGTCCTCACCGGCGAGCGGCCAACCCCGGCCGCCCGCCGACGAGGACGTCAATGTGCAAAGTATCAAAGTATCAAAAACAGACGACTAGCGGGCGGCACGAAACCCGACGCGGCCGAACGCGCCCGACGGGGCGTTGTCGCCAGCCACCGCGAAGACGCCGGCAACCGAGCCGAAGAAGTCGCCGCCGCGGATCAGCGCGCCCGGGCCGTTCAAGGTGCTCGCTCCGGCCAGGCAGTTCGCATCACCCGTTCCGAACAAACCGGTGACGCAGATCGTGCTGAGCGGCACCCAGTCGGCCACCCACTCCCAGAGGTTCCCCACCATGTCGAAGGCCCCCACATCGGAGACGCACGCCGACCGGGAGCCGGTGGGCGTCACACCGGGAGCCAGATTGTCGGTGTTGCACGTGGTCGTGCCGTTGTCGGCTCCACCCGTATCCGGGGTCCCCAGCGCGGCGGCCTGCCACTCGGCATTGGTCGGCAGGCGTTTCCCAGCGTTGCGGGCTGCGGCGGCCGCCTGGAACCAGGTGAGGTCATGGGCTGGCTCCACCCCGGGGATCGAGACGGCGTAGACGTTTGTGCAGCCGTTACCGGTGGTCGGGCAGCCGGCGGCGACCAGGTCCCCAGCGGCGAGCCCGAGCGGGGTCGCGCCGGCTGCAGTGAGCCGCGCCAGGGTCACGCGGCCCAACTTGATCAGGCGAATGAGGCCCGGGTTGGTGGTCTGCCAGACGCTGGCTTCGTACCGGTCGATGCAACTGTTGCCAGACGGCACCGTGTCGGGGGCGCATTGGGCGGCCTCTGACGGTGGCGGGGTCGCCACCACGACCGTCACTCCGAGCACTCCGATCAGCAGTCCCCAGCGTAGTCGTCGCATTGTTACCTCCTTATGGTAAAGGTTGCTGCCCTGTCCTGGCCTGGTCACCGGGACACACAAAGACAGCGCAGCTTAGAACGCACCCCCCCCGGTCAAGGGGAAAGTGCGGGGCCGCCTGCGCCTCCCGATGTGTGTCCGCACGCGGACAGGTCGTGGCCGGAAGCACCTGTGCAGCCCGGCGCACCGGGCATACGACCGCTGCACGAGAGAACGACGTGCGTATCAAGCAGTTGTTTGTAGCAATAGCCGGGATTGACAGAGAAGTAGGCCTGACGGCGGTCTTTCTTCTACGCACCGTAACTACTCAGGTAGATAGGCTGAAGGCTTTTAGGGGTAAGTCATGCGTGATCATACAAAACTCCGAAAAGGTCTTGAATGGCTCGATTCGTGCCTTGCGAGATAATTTAGAACCTTCAGTCTAAACACCTGGGTAGTTACTACGCACCCATGATCGCCGAACGCACCCTGACATCAGGGCTTCCCAAGATATATCTTTTGTGGTATATTCTGGTATGCGCTGGACGGTCGAAACCCTCAATGAAACCGTTGACGCGGAGGTTGAGGCCTTGCCTGAAGACATGCGGGCGAGGCTAGCGCGTATCGCGAAGCTCATCGAGGACAAGGGTCTGGAGCGTGTAGGCGAGCCGCACGTCAAGCATGTGGAAGGTCGGCTGTGGGAGGTGCGGCTGAAAGGCCGCAGCGGAATTTCGCGGGCGCTGTATGTGACGGCCGTGGGCCGGCGCGTGGTAATCGTGCGGGTCTTCGTGAAGAGCACAGAGAAAACGCCGCGCCGCGAGATAGATCTGGCCTTGTCCCGCGCGAAATCGGTTCACTGATGGAGGTGTAGCAATGGCACGCATATCTGACATACACAAGAAGTGGATGAAAGAGCCGAAATACCGGAAGGCTTACGAGGCGCTTGAGAAAGAGTTTGTCCTGGCCTCGGCCGTGATGGATGTGAGGAACCGCGCCGGTCTAACGCAAGAGGAGCTGGCCCGGAAGATGGGGACGACGCAGCCCGTCGTCGCCCGTCTTGAAAGCGGACGCACGCACCCATCGATGCGGACGCTGGAGCGTCTGGCGGAGGCGACCGGATCGCGCTTGCTTATCAGCTTCGAACCGCGCGACGCGAAGAGGCCCGCAGGGTGAAACAGCGAAACGCGCATGGCCACGCAGCTCACCGAGCCGCGCCTCCCAACAGACACTGCACCGCCCTGCTCACAGCCCTCCTCCGTTCTCGTCGCATCTACTCCCTCCTAGGAAAGTTGCTCCATGCCCCGGCCTAGTAACCGGGGCACACACAGACAGCGCAGATTAGAACGTCCCCCCCTCCCTCCCGGTCAAGGAAAAGTGGGGGGCCGCCTGCTGCGCCCATCCGGGGCACGATCATCTGCTTGACACGCCAATACGGCAGGCGTAGGTTCTCCATAGTCCTGCGTGAAGCAACATTGTCAGGCGTGTACAAGCCAGGCGACACCGTGCCATTCCCGCACAAGCAGGGATCCAGGCTGAATACACCGGATTCCCCAGTATCAAGTACTGGGCAGGCTTGTCAAGCCCGGAATGACAAAACAGTTGTGATACGTTTTGTTACTTATGAACCCAGTAACTACTCAGGTAGATAGACTGTAGTCTTTTAGACTGTAGGAACGCGCACGGATGAGCCAGGCGTTTTCAGAATGCGACGCGAACATGATGGAGACCGAAAAGGTTCTGGGCTTCTTGATTCGGTCCATGCGCAATGGCTAACAGCCTTCAGCCTACAGCCTAAACACCTGAGTAGTTACTGAACCCATTGGTAAAGGCGGAGGTCGGGAGATCCCAGAACCGATGAAAACCGGGCAGATACTGAGGCACGAGGTCGACCTACTGGTAGTGTCCGATTTCGCTGCTGTCGCCCAGGAGGCCGCGAAGCAAGTCGTCGCGATCGCCGATAAGGCGGTGGCCCGCTGTGGACGCTTCACCGTTGCCCTGGCAGGCGGCTCGACCCCGAAGCGCCTCTACTCGCTCCTGACGGCTGAGCCGTACTGCACTCGCCTGCCGTGGCGAGGGACTCACATCTTCTGGGGCGACGAGCGGGCGGCGCCGCCGGAGCACCCGGACTCGAACTTCGGCATGGCAAGGGCTACTCTGCTCAGTCGCGTTCCGATACCCGCGAACCAAGTGCATCGGATGCAGGCCGAGCGGACAGACCTGGATGCGGCGGCCAGCGAGTACGAGTCCGAAATCGCCAAGGTTTTCGAGATACGACCAACAGATGAGCCGCCGATGTTCGACCTTATTCTTCTGGGGTTGGGGCCTGACGGTCACACCGCTTCGCTGTTTCCGTACTCCCACGCGCTTCAAGAGGCCACGCGGTGGGTGGCGCCCAACTACATCCCTGAGCTGAAGACGAATCGCCTGACACTGACGCCACCCATCCTCAATCGAGCGTCAGCAATCCTGTTCCTCGTATCAGGAGGGGAGAAGGCCGCTGTTCTCCAGGCAGTTCTGGAAGGGCCGCCGGACCCAGAGCGGCTCCCGGCCCAACTCATCCGGCCGGTAGCTGGTCGATTGCTGTGGCTTGTTGACCAGGCCGCCGCCAGCCGACTCGGCGAGAAGGTCCCATGATCCTGGCTGGCGACATCGGTGGGACGAAGACCATTATCGGCCTCTTCGAGGAGACGCCAACTTGCCTGCAAGCCATCCGTGAAGAAACGTTCCCCAGCCAGAGTTACGGGTCGCTGGAGGCGGTCCTGGATCAATTCATGGGACCTGGATCTCGCCCGCCACTACACGCGGCCTGCTTCGGGGTGGCCGGACCGGTGATCGAAGGACAGAGTAAAGCCACAAACCTCCCCTGGGAGTTGGATGAGCGCAGACTGGCGGAAGTCCTTCGCGTTCCGCGAGTGAAGCTCCTGAACGATCTGGAAGCAGCAGCCTACGGGATGCTCCACCTCGAGCCGACCGACCTGTGTGTGCTTCAACCTGGTCTTCAGCGAAAGGGGAACATCGCCGTCATCGCAGCCGGGACAGGTCTGGGGGAGGCAATCCTGTACTGGGACGGGGCGCGGTATCACCCCATGGCCACTGAGGGCGGCCACGCCGACTTTGCCCCACGCAGCGACATGGAGATCGACCTGCTCCGCTATCTGCAACGGGAGCGTGGCCGCGTCAGCTACGAGCGCGTGCTGTCCGGTCCAGGGCTCTTCAACATCTATCGGTTCCTCCGGGACAGCGGCATAGCCCCCGAGCCAGAGTGGCTGCGAACTCGGATCGCGGAGAATGACCCTGGCGCCATGATTTCGGAGATCGGGCTGACAGGGGACGACCTGCTCTGCACGAAAGCGCTCGATCTTTTCTGCTCTATTTACGGAGCAGAGGCGGGAAATCTGGTCCTGAAGGCCCTCGCGATTGGTGGGGTGTATGTCGGTGGCGGGATCGCGCCGAAGCTTTTATCCAAACTTCAAGACGGCACGTTCACCAATGCCTTCTCCGACAAGGGGCGCTTCGCTGAACTGCTTCAGTCAATCGAAGTGAAGGTCTCATTGAACCTACGCACGCCGCTGATCGGCGCCGCCCACTATGGTCTCACACTGTTAGGCAGGCGCTCGTAGGCGCTTAGACAGGCCGGGCAACGCTTTCTAAACACGGCGAGGTTAATCACCGCAAAGTCCGTCATTCCCGCAAAGCCTGTCCCGGCACGTTATAAGCCGGGAGCGGGAAACCAGAGAGAAACTGGATTCCCCCGTATCAAGTACGGGGCAGGCTTGTCGAGCCCGGAATGATAAACGGGACATGACCTACATTGTTATTACGGGGAGCATAAAATAGATTGCACTCTCGCACAACATCTCCAGCAACTTCCCCCTTTACGAAAGGGGGATTGAGGGGGTTTGTACCGATAGTTCAAAACCCCCCTTACCCCCCTTTGCTAAAGGGGGGTAAGCTATTTTATGCTCTGAGTAATATGTATAACAGGGGCAGAGAGCCTAGACTGGCCCAGCAGCGACGTGCTGTCCCGGAAGAGCTCCATCGCGATGGAGACCCGATTCTGTCTGACGGCGCGGAGCGAGCCATGTCGATCGCGACGCCGATGCTCTTCACCTCCGACCAGGGATCGCAGTTCACCAGCACCGCCTTTGCCGGGCGGCTCACTGACGCCGGCGTGTTGCTCAATGCTCGATAATATCCTTCTCGCAAATCAAGGAGATGAAACATGCAAATGAGAATATTTTGGCTACGGATGTTATTGGCTTTAGTGCTTTTGCCGTTGCTCGGCGCCTGCAAAAGCAACCTTTCCGGGCCGACAAAAGTTGGAAGTTCCAATCATGTTGAATTCCAGGGTGAGGGCAAGGTCGGATTGGCGGGAGACGCGACTATTGCGCTTTATAAACAAGGAACAGTTGGCGTTGTAGTGGGTTGGGAACACTTTTTTCGAACGGTTGACGATTTTAGTATGCGAATACAGAATCACATCTACCGAGGCGCCGTGAAATTCAATGTGGATCCGCTGAACGAGTCTCCGGCAAAGACTGTCACCAAGGCTACCCTGAACTACACGATTAAGAGCGGTGTGAGGCCACTGAACAAAAGATTCCCAGAATTATGTGCGTTAAGGCTCTTGCTCGCGAAAGATGAATGGCATGGCATGCCCGAGGTGGAGATCGCGAAGGCGCCAGACACCATTTCTGGAGACCCTTACAAGAACGATCTCCCCGAGAAGCCTATGGGCTCCGTAATCAGCATCGATGTGACCGATGTGGTCAAAGCGTGGGCAACTGGGACGAAGACTAATTTTGGCTTCGTATTCGTAAGCTCTACGGAAGAAAAAGGTCTGATCAAGAATAACGATAAGTGTTGGACTCTACTGAGCGAGTTTACGCTAAGGGTGCACTATTCCAATTCGTAATTGAGTTGACAATTATTCCAATGGAGGGAGTCGCAACAGGCGGCGGGCGTTGTCGGTGGTGAGGCGGCCGAGCTCAGTCGGCGGCATATTCAAGAGCTTAGCAACCTCTTGGGCGGTGTGCAGGAGATGGGCCGGCTCGTTACGCTGGCCTCGGAAGGCTTGGGGGGGGAGATAGGGCGCGACCAGGCGAGGCGAGACATTCTCATCGGTCAAGAACCTGAGCGTACCAGGCCTCACCCAACCTTCTCCAGATCCACGTATATCTCGTTCTGCGAAGACCGGGCGGCATACTGCAGGCATGCCATGATGTCGTTCGACTTCAGGTGGGGGTAGTCTTGTAAGATTTCGGGTTCGGTGGCCCCTGATGCAAGCAATTCCAAAATAAATTCTACCGAAATCCGCGTTCCGCGAATGATCGGTTTCCCTCCCAAAATCCTCGGATTGGCCGTAATGCGCTTCATTAGATCTACTTGCCTCATGTGCCTCTCTCCAGTGCTCGTACTCAGAGCAAGTACCCTTCTCGTACAGTCAACCCTGTTTCGATGAGCGCCGACCGGATGCGACTAGTCTCTTCAGGACTGTCGTCTGGCGGCGGACAGGGCTCTCCGCCTATCCATAGCCGCCGCGCTGCACTCTCCTATCCTGATACACCAGGCATTATGTCATAAGTACAAAGGGTGGGCAATGGAAGCACGAGCGATACTCATTCCAATGGAGGGAGTCGGAACAGGCGGCGGGCATTCTCGCTGGTGAGGCAACCTAGCTCGATGAGCGGCATATTCAGGAGCCTGGCGACCTCTTGGGCGGTGTGAAGGAGATGGGCTGGCTCGTTCCGCTGGCCTCGGAACGCTTGGGGTGGGAGATAGGGGCAGTCGGTCTCCAAGAGGAGGCGATCCGTATTGGCCTTCCGTACGACCTCGCGGAGGGCCTCGTTCTTGGGATAGGTGACCGGACCGGCGATTGAGACGTAGTAGCCTCTCCGCCAGGCCTCTTCAGCCATCGCGAGATCGCCGGAGAAGCAGTGCAGGACCACACGCTCTACCCCTTCTGCCTCCAGGATCTGCATCGTGTCGCGATCGGCTTCACGATCGTGGACGATGAGCGGCAGATCCAGCTCCCTGGCCAGGCGAATCTGACGGCGAAACGCCTCAGCCTGAACAGAGTGCGGCGAGCGGTTGCGAAAGAAGTCGAGGCCCGCTTCGCCGATGGCCACAACCTTGGGCTGCGTGGCGAGGGCCCGAAGGGTCTCTTCCGCCGCATCATCGTAACCGTTAGCGTCGTGGGGATGGATGCCGACGCTTGCGTAGACCTGCGGGTAACGGCCCGCCGCCTCCACTGCTTGCCGGCTCGACTCAAGGTGATACCCGACCGCGAGCATCAGGCCGATCCCGGCAGCCTCGGCCCGCGTGAGCGCTTCGACTCGGTCGGCATCGAACTCCCGCATCTGGATATGGGCGTGAGTGTCAATAAACATACATATCCTGTTGCGTTTGCCTTTACAGTCGTGAGGAGGACCGCCCTTGCTCACCCTCACCCTTGCCCTCTCCCTTCAGGGAGAGGGAATTTCTTAATGGCCCCCCAAATCGGGCCAAAGATGGGTGATAGTATGCTAGCGGACCTTGGAACCAGAGGAGATTGGCTGTTCCGGAGTGAGTAGCACGATCCGGCCTGACTCGTCTTCGGCGGCCAGCACCATCCCTTGAGAGGCGATCCCCATCAGTTTGGTTGGCCTGAGGTTGGCCACCAGGATGACTCGCTTCCCCGCCCAGCTTTCCGGCGGATACGGCTCCTTCAGGCCAGCCACCACGATCCGCTCCTCGTCCTGAAGCCTCACCCGCAGCTTGACCAGCTTCTTCGAGCCGGGGATCGCGACCGCCTCGATCACTTCCGCGACGCGCAGGTCGATGCGCCGAAACTCCTCGATGGTGATCTGTTCGATGCACCCCTCCCCCAACTCTCCCCCCTCGGAGGGGGAGGGGACGAGTGGGGGGGACTTTTGAGGTAACGGCTTGGCGCCTGTCCCCGCAGGTTTTAAGCGGGGAACAGTCACCTCGATACGGGGAAAGAGAGGCTCCACCTCTTGGACTCGTCGCTCCTGTGACCCGAGATGCCACGATGATGACAGCAGTTCATCGAAGTGAATCGATGTGAGCGGCTCTGAGACGCCCAGACCCTGGAGCATACGTTCTGCGGTCTGAGGAAGAAACGGCCACAGAAGAATAGCGATCGCCCGGAGGGTCTCGGCTGCGCTAAACAGGACCGCTTTTGTTTGAGCATCCTCTGGGTCCGCCTTCCACGGTTCGTTGGTCACCAGGTATTTGTTCGTGGCCGAGACCAGATTCCAGATGGCCGCCAGCGCCTCACTGAATGCAAAGCGTTCCGTCGCGGCTGTCACGCCCATGACGGCGACGCGCGTGGCATCAGCAAGCCCACGCTCACCAGGCAATTCGGAAATCCTGCCGTCATAGTATCGCTGGATCAGCTTCAGGACACGGCTGTAGAGATTCCCCAGGTCGTTGGCCAGGTCCGCATTCAGTCGGGCCACAAGTGCCTCCTCGCTGAAGCTGGCATCCAAGCCGAACGTCATCTCCCGCAACACGAAATAGCGAAAGGCATCGACGCCGTACTTGTCAGCCAGATCAAGAGGGCGGACGACCGAGCCCCTACTCTTGGACATCTTGGCCTCTTCGATCTTCCAGTAGCCGTGGACGTTCAAGTGGCGATACAGCGGGAGTCCGGCCGCCTTCAGCATGATCGGCCAGTAGATAGCATGCGGTTTCAGAATATCCTTGGCGATCAGATGCTGGGCGCTTGGCCAGAAACGCTGGAACACCTCGCCATCGGGCCAGCCTGGGGCCGAGATGTAGTTGACGAGGGCATCGAACCAGACATAGGTGACATACTGGGCGTCAAAGGGGAGCGGGATCCCCCACTCCAGGCGAGTCCGAGGCCGCGAGATACAGAGGTCTTCCAGCGGGTCTTTCAGAAAGGATAGGACCTCGTTTCTAAAGCGCTCCGGCCGAATGAAGTCGGGGTGGTGGCGAATGTGATCGATCAGCCAATCCTGGTACTTCCCCATCCGAAAGAAGTAGTTCTGCTCCTTGATAAAGGTCGGGGTTGTCTGATGATCGGGGCATCGGCCATCCTGAAGTTCCTTCTCGGTGTAGAATCGTTCGCAGCCAAAGCAGTACTGGCCGCCGTACTCCCCAAAATAGATGTCCCCGGAATCATAGATCTGCTGTAGCAGCCGCTGTACGGCACGCTTATGAGGTTCGCTGGTTGTGCGAATGAACTGGTTCGGCGCAAGTCCCAGTCGCCTCCACGTCTCCTGAAAGATGCCGCTGATCCGGTCGGCATAGGCCTGTGGGCTCTCGCCGGTCTGTGTGGCCGCCTGGGCGATCTTGTCGCCGTGCTCGTCGGTACCAGTCAGGAAATAGACCCGCTCAGGCCCCAGTCGGAGCTTCTGGAAGCGGGCCATCGTATCGGCCAGGATGGTGGTGTAGGCGTGTCCCAGATGCGGGGTGGCGTTGACATAGTAGATTGGTGTGGTCAGGTAGAAGGTCTCGTTACTCATATATTGTTGCGGTCCGGCGCAGAGCTCACCCCGCAGCCGCCACTGCTGCAGCCACCGCCTCCCCCACCGCCACCGCCACTGCTGCAGCCACCACCCCCGCCTCCGCCACCGCAACCGCCCCGGGGCGATGTAGTATCGTCCAGGGGGGGACCGATGTGGATCAGGTCAGCCGCCTTCACGGTGATCTGCGTCTTGTCTTCCAGTTCGACCACCACCGATTCAGCCAGGATGTTCCTCGCCCTCACAATCCCTAATCCCGCAGGCGCCTCAACGGGGGAACCAACCTTGGGCAGACGCCGCTTCATCTCCTCATACATTGAGTGCTCATAGCGAAGACAGCACTTGAGCCGCCCGCACATCCCCGCCAGCTTACTCGGATTCAGGGGGAGGCCCTGGTCTTTGGCCATCCGGACTGAGACCGGTTCATACTCTTTCAGAAAGGTCTTGCAGCAGAGCTGTCGGCCGCACGGACCAACGCAGCCCAGCTTGCTGGCCACGTCCCTGGCACGGATCTGTCGCATCTCGATACGGGTGTGAAACTGCTGGGCCAACTCCTTCACCAGGTCGCGGAAATCAACCCGCGCGTCGGCGTAGAAGTAAAAGGTCACCCTGCTCCGGTCGAAGCTCGCCTTGACATCAACCAGCTTCATCGGCAGTTTCCGTTCTGTGATCTTCCGCAAGCAGGAGGCTTTCCCTTCCAATTCCAGGCGCTTGATCCGTTCCTCGTTGGCGCGATCCCGAGTGGTTGCCAATCGGAGGACGGCCGGGAGTGGTTCCGTGATTTTTTGATGGGGAAACATCGAGAAAGTGGCGAATACTCGACCCAGCCCCTGTCCCCACTTGGTCTCGACCACCACCTGGTCACCAGGCTGCACGTTCACCCCTCGCGGATCGTAGTGTTGCTCCTGGTGTTCGGTCTCTCCCAGGTTAATGCGTACCGTTTTCATGCTGTCACCGGCAAAAGGCCAGACGGGAACCCCTCGCGTAGTCGGAGCAATAGATCCTCCATCGACAGGCGCGGGTTCGCGTTGCGTGGGGGGGGGAGGTTATCCATGACGGCGTGGATCGCGCGAAGTCCGTCCAGGATGACGTCTAAGGGCAAGCCCTCCACATGGCGGGCGATCTCCTCGCCACGATCGTCGTTCACGAGCCAATCCTTCCGTCCGGATGCCTTCGCGACCATGAGATCACGAAACCAGGCCGACAGGATTTCCAACTGCTGCTGGAGCTTCTCCCGATCCTTCACCAGCTTCTCGGCCAGTTCAACGAGGGCGGCGGGTCCATCGTGAAGCCCTCGCCCAAGCTCTTCGAGTAGTAGATCCCTCGTCGCGGACAGGGACGCCACCTCGGGACTGAGAGCACGCTCGATACTGCCCTGGCTCAAAGAGGCGATCAGTCGGGCCCGGGACGGATCTATCCCCTTCTCTATCAGCAAGGCCTCGATCTGCCCGTTCGGGAGGGGGGAGAAGGTCACTGTCTGGCATCTAGAGACGATCGTGGGAAGCATGGCGGATACGGTACTCGTCAGAAGGATGAACACTGTTCCCCTGGCCGGTTCCTCCAGAGTCTTCAGGAGGGCATTGGCGGCTTGCTCCGTCATTCTCTCCGCCCTATCGAGGATAAATACCTTCCACCGAGCCTCGTATGATGCTAAAGCCGCGTCGGCCTCAAGAGTCCGGATCTGTTCAATCTTCACTGTCGCACCGTCCGGCTCGATCACCTGTACGTCCGGATGCCGTCCGTTAGCGATGTTGCGACAGACACGGCAGCCCCCACACCCATCATAAGGATGTTCAGGGTTTCGAGTTTCGAGTGTCGAGTGTCGGGTTTCGCTTCGCTGTTGCAGGTTCCGGGTTCCAGATTTTGAACTCGAAACTTGAAACTCGAAACTCGAAACTTGTTCACAGTTGAGCGCCTGGGCAAAAGCGAGAGCTGCGGCCCGCTTACCCACCCCAGCCGGCCCAGTGAAGAGATAGGCGTGGGCGATCCGACCGGTCATGAGCGCCCGGTGAAGGAACCGAATGGCTCGCGCCTGCCCAATCAGATCACGAAACGGCATGACCGCACCGATCTTGAAGATGAAGGAACTGATTCCACGCGATCGTCTCGATCTCGGTCACACTCAGACCGGCATCGATCACGGTAATTCGATCCGGCTCTTCACGCGCCATGGCAAGGTACCCCCCTCTGATCCGCTGATGAAAGTCAAGTGGCTCGGCCTCAATCCTATCCCAAGCCGACAGTCCTGTGCTAAGTCCCGTCGAAGCATCGCCGTCAACGCCTCCTCTGCACCGCGCCAGTCCGATCCTCGGGTCGAGATCCAGCAGGATGGTCAGATCCGGGATAAGCCCATCGGTGCTGAATCGGCTCAACCGCTGTATCAGGTTGCAATCGATGCCTCTCCCAACTCCTTGGTACGCCAGCGTGGAATCGGTGAAACGGTCGCACAGCACCACTGTCCCTCGCGCGAGGGCAGGAGCGATCACCTCCCGGACAAGCTGCGCACGGCTGGCCTCATACAGCAGTAGTTCTGTGGCAGCAGCGATGGGGGCCGATCCAGGCCTGTCCACGCATGCATCGAGCGGGGAGTAGAGCAGGAGCGTCCGGATCCCCTCCCCGATGCCGGTCCCGCCTGGATCTCGTGTCTCGTTGACCTCTTTTCCGGAAGCACGAATTCGATTGGCCAACAGCTTGAGTTGGGTCGTCTTCCCGGACCCCTCACCCCCCTCAAAGGTCACGAATAGCCCACTCATCTACCGCCACACCTCACGATCGTTCCTTGCATCCCCACCCTTCCCTTCCCCCTCGTAGGGGCAGGCCTTGTGCCTGCCCAGATCTGGCGATCACCAGGATCGCCCCTATGTCGGCGAGGGAGGGAATCGCACTTCGCGCTAGGGCAGCCACAAGGGCTGCCCCTACCTCGCACCTCTACGGCACTGCAACCGAGGCCACCAGGTTGGCCAGCGTTTCCAGCTCATCTTCCAAGACGGTACGAGGGTCCAAGACGATCTGATCATCCTTGATCCGAACCATCGCCGGCGGGTCGGTCCGTCGCAGGCGTCCCTCCAAAACCGGTGCACTCAGGTGAGCGGACCGTACCGCCACTAGTCGCGTCGAGATCGACTCGAGGGGTAGCGCGCCACCACCGACCTCTGAGGTCCCATCGATGACAGAGACCTCCAGATGGCCCGAGGCGAGTGCGACGATCCGGTCTCGCAGACGTCCGGCTCGCCTCTCAATCTCCTGAAGTGACATAGCGAGCGCTCGGAGTACCGGAACGTGAGCAAAGGCTCGCCCTTCATCAAGATAGAGGCGTAGCGTCGCCTCAAGAGCAGCTAACGTGAACTTGTCGATCCGCACGGCACGCGCGAGTGGATTGCGGCGAAGCTTCTCGACTAGCAGTCGCTTCCCTACGATCAGGCCTGCCTGGGGTCCTCCCAGCAGCTTGTCACCGCTGAAGGTCACCAGGTCTGCTCCGGCGCGGATGCTCTCCGATGGCATAGGCTCCTTGGAGAGCCCGATCTGTGACAGATCGACGAGGGCGCCGCTGCCCACATCCTCCACCACTGGAAGGCCGGTCTTCTCGCCCAGGCTCGCTAATTCGGCTACGGGAACTTGGCTGGCAAAGCCCTGGATTCGGAAGTTGCTGGTGTGAACCTTCAGGAGCATCGCGCTCGCCGCCCCGATAGCTTCCTCGTAATCTCTCAGGTAGGTTCGGTTGGTGGTCCCCACTTCCCGCAGGATCCCGCCTGCACGGCGCATGATATCGGGGATCCGAAACGAGTCGCCGATCTCCACCAGCTCCCCACGTGAGACGACGACTTCCTTCCCCTCGGCCAGCGTATTAATAGCGAGCAGTACCGCCGCCGCATTATTGTTTACCGCGAGCGCGGCCTCGGCCCCCGTGAGACGGCATAAAAGCCACTCCACATGGCCCTGCCTCGATCCCCGTTCCCCCTGTTCGAGATCATACTCCAGGTTCGAGTAGCCCCGCGCCACTTCGACAATCCGCTCGATCCCAACCTCGGCGAGCGGGGCGCGACCGAGGTTCGTATGGATGACCACACCTGTTGCGTTAATGAGACGCCGCAGGGCCGGCCGATTCAGCCGCAGCGCGATCTGCTTTACCTCGGCAATCAGAGCGTCCCTGGACGGCAGATCCGCCGACGCCGATTCGGACTGTCCGGTGGCCAACATCCGTCGCCAACGCTCCAACACCTCTCGGATCGCCTCAACGACCGCCCAGCGCGGCAACGCCTGAACCATCTCTCGGATCGACGGCTCCTGCAACAACTCATCTACTGAAGGGAGTTGCCTGAGGAGTAACCGCGTTCGACTATCCACGAAAGCCGCCTCCTCCAATAGCTGATCGCTGAAAGCTGTGATCTGATAGCTGCTTTATCGCCACGTTATCACACTTGCCCACCCGATTCAACTCCGAGATCGCCTCCGCGATCCCATCCAGACGGCGAAGGGCCGGGCGGTCATAGACTCGCCCGGCCCTTCACGCACGCTTACAACGACAGGCTATTCAGAGTTGCACATCTCACTACATCGTCGATCGCTTGGCCACGAAACAGGGCTTGCAGAAGACCGGTTTGTCGAGTGTCGGTTTGAAAGGAACAGAGGTCTGCTGGCCACAGGCCGAACAGACAACCTCGAACTCTTGGCGAGGGCCACCATGGCCGCCCGTCCCTTTGCGCACCGTCTTACAGCCCTTGCACCGCTTTGGCTCGTTCACAAATCCTTTCTGCTCGTAAAACTCCTGCTCCCCTGCGGTAAAGACAAACTGCTGCCCACAATCAACACACGTTAGTGACCTATCCTGGAATGCCATTGGCTGCCTCCTACCAAACCGAAATCTGTTTTTGCCCTGCTCCAGCACCTCAACGCCCTGTCCTATCATCAATCCTGTCTAGCCTGTCTCATAGCCTTATCATAGGCCCTCCCCACCAATAAAAGCGGTCCGACATCAGATGCCGTGCCGCGGAAACACTAACCTCTTGAGAAGCCCTACCTCCTCCAGAACCTCCTCCCAGGCATACGCCCTGGTCGTCCCATTTCGGAAGTTCCGGGTTCCGTATCCCAAGTTTAGAGGACCATGAACCCGCAACTTCAAACCCGAAACACGAAACATCCGACACATATCACCGAAAGATTCCCGGTAGGATTGGATTGTCTGAGGCGCCAAGACCGTACCGGAATGCTCCCGGAGGAGCGTCACCAGTATCGGCCGCCCTGAGAACCTTCAGATAGTCTGCCTTCATAAAGACCGGGAGTTCGTCGTCAGTGGCGGGCTCAGGCTCGACATAGCGGATAGAAGGAAGGGCCGGCAACCCACAGGCGCTGATCGAATCATAGGTCAGCTCCAGCCGCTCAGTGCGAAGGGGATGACCCGGTCCATAGTCGAATTCCAGGAACCGCGGGGTGTAAATGAATGCTGTCGTCAGTCCTGAAGGCATCCTAATCGCCGAGCTGTGTGCCGGGGCACTTAATCCCTTACAGGGGCCTTTCAGCCCTCGGCTCCGTTCTCGCCAAGCCGACGATACACCCCACTCTTCCCCCCTGTTTTAGCGACCAGACGGATTGAGCCGATCACCATCTCCTTGTCCACCGCCTTACACATGTCATAGACGGTCAGGGCTGCCATAGCCACAGCAGCGAGGGCCTCCATTTCTGCCCCGGTTCGTCCCGTGACCTTGACCCGTGATTCGATGTCGAGGCGCCCGGCTTCCTCGACCGGCGTGAACTCGACCTCGGCGCTGGAGAGCAGGAGAGAATGGCAGAGCGGAATGAGGTCAGGCACCCTTTTTGCCGCCATGACCCCGGCGATTCTGGCAGCGGCCAGGACATCGCCCTTCGGGACTCTCCCTTTCTGGATCATGCGAAGGGTCACGGGCTGCATGGTGACTGTGCCCCTGGCTACGGCCTCCCGCCTAGTTTCATCCTTCTCGCTGATATCGACCATGCGGGCCTGGCCATGTCGGTCGACGTGGGTCAGCCGCTTCATTTTTTGGACGTGGCCGGTGTATGGTTGCTCCGGAATTGATGCATAATCACGTGCATCCGGTCTTTGATTGTCAGCTTCTGCTTTTGTAGCTCCTTCCGCTTTCGCTCCTGTTCACTCGTCAGGTAATAGATCCGGTCGTACTCGCCGATCTTCAGATCGAATTCTCGGTGCTTCTCGGCCAGCCGCTGAAACTCCGAATTCTCCTCCCTGAGACGAGCAAAGAGTTGTGCTTCCGTCTCTTCCATTCTTACCTCCTCTCGGGTGGATTTTGACCGCGATGACGATACCTCGCAACTGAATGAAACTTAACGCCAAAAGACTCGCGGCGATGAGCGCCTCTCAGCGTTGGCAGGCTGGACTGCTCATACGTAAAGGCAGGCATGTGTTCTGAGGACCATCCCATTTTGTTTCTAACCTACCCAACTATGAGACGAAAGTCAAGGACAATACCGTCAGGCGCAGTGGATGACATGGGGAGCGGTTGCCTTGAAGGCGGCAACAACGTCGGCTCCGTCGTGCAGGCCGAGTTGCTCCCACGACTGCCGGGTAACTGCCGCCACGATCAGGACACCGCAGTCGATCGTCACCCGGTAGGTGGGGCCGGCCGACAGATGACGGACCACCCGTCCATAGAGCTGATTCCGCGCGCTGGAGGTGGTCAGGATCGCCCCGCGAGGGAAGAGCGTGATCTCCTCCGGCCTGAGGCAGACCAGCACGCGCTCCCCCGGTGTCAATGGCGCTGCCACTTCCAGGGCCCACCCCGGGATCTCGACGGTGGCAAGCCCCTGGCTCACGGACTGCACGTGGCCCCTCAGGATCGTTTCAATGCCGACGAAACGGGCCACATCCTCGTTGAGGGGCTCGGCAAAGACTCGCTCCGGCATGTCCATCTGCAGCACCCGACCACCAATCATGACGGCGACCTGATCGCTCAGCGCCAACGCCTCATTCCGATCGTGCGTCACGAAGATCGTGGTGATCCGTCTCTTGTCGAGAATCGCCTTGAGATCAACCAGTAGCCCCTCGCGGGTCGGAGGATCCAGGGCTGCGAACGGCTCGTCAAGCAGGAAGACCTCCGGGTCTAGGACCAGGGCCCGCGCCAGGCTCACCCTTTGAGCCTCGCCGCCCGAAAGAGTTCGGGTCCGCCGTTTGGCCAGATGCCCAATGCCAAGGGTGGCCATACTCTCCTGAACGCGCCTGCTCACCTCGGTAGAATCGACGCGTCGAAGCCTGAGCCCGAGCGCCACGTTTCCCTCAACGGTTCCATCAGTCAGCAATGGCTCCTGAAAGACACTGGCCATGCGGCGGCGGACCATCAGCAGATTGCCATACGGCTGAACGGGCTGACCTCTGAAAAGGACGCGCCCTTCAGTGGGGTGTTCCAAAAATCCGAGGAGCCGAAGCAGCGTCGATTTGCCGGCCCCGTTTGGGCCGATGACGGCCAGAGTCTGTCCCTCCTGGACCTCAAATGACGGCGCGTCAAGGATGAGCCTGCCGTCGTATGTGACCTTGACCCTCTCGATGCAGAGTATCGGCCCGCTCACGGTGTCCGCCCACGTTGCTGGATCCAGGTAAGAGTCACGTTCACGCTAAAGGTCAGGAGCATCAGCAGGAGAGAAAGCGCGATCGCCATGTCGAAATTTCCCCTGCTGGTTTCTAAGACAGTGGCAGTGGTGAGCACCCGCGTCTGCCGGTAGATGTTGCCGCCCACCATCATGGAGGCGCCGATCTCGGAGATGACCGCACCGAAGCCGGCCATCAGCGCAGCTAAGAGCGGCAGGCGCGCCTCTTTGAGGAGGAGGTACACGACCTGAAGTCTCGATGCACCGAGTCCCACAAGCTGCATGCGCAGTCGCGGGTTCAACTGCTGAACTGCGGCGACCGTGAGACCAGTGACGACCGGGGCGGCGAGGGCGAGTTGAGCTAGGACCATGGCAGTTGGCGTGTAGAGCAACTCCAGAAAGCCAAGCGGGCCGCTCCGCCAGAGGAAGATGCTCACGAATAAGCCGACCACTACCGGCGGCAAGCCCATCCCGGTGTTGACCAGACTGATGGCGATGCCCCGTCCAGGAAAGCGGCCTAGGGCCAAGACGGTGCCAAGCGGGACGCCTATCAGCAGGCTGAGCAGGGTCGCGGTCCCCGAGACCTGCAGCGAAAGCAGCATAATCTGCAGGACCTCCGGGTCGCCGTGAACAAGCAGCAGGACGGCCTGCTTGGTGCCTTGCCAGATCAGCTCCATCCTTGCTCCTTTACCATTCCCGCATGCGCCGGAGGCTTGCCCATGAGCATGAAAGTCGGCACCCCATACCCCCTCACCTGTATCCTCTCCCCCACCTGGGGGAGAGGATATTTTTTGAGTTCCCTCGCCCCTTTGGGGGAGAGGGCGTGGGTGAGGGGGAGCTTTCGGACCAATGATTGGCGACCATCACTCGTCAGGCTGGAGCAGGTGTAAGCGGTCTGGTGGCAACGACAGCCACACCTCTTTTCCCACATGCAGCGCCATCAAGTGGTGGAGGCGGCTTCGGACCTGGATTTCCAGGTCATACTTCCCGCGATCGCTCTCATCGGTGAGGCTGACAAAGAGCAGAAAGTCAAGACCGCGCCCAAGTTCGTGGACGATTCGGCCGCGCAGGAGGTTCTCACGCCGCCCCGGCCTTTCCGGCCATACCAGTCTGACATCCTCCGGTCGGATGCAGCATTCCACCTCCCCAGGGGCCGACGGCGCCGGGCCATCGGCCCGCAGATGATGCCCTCGCCAGACGATGTCCAAGGCGCCGTCTGGGTCGCGGCAGGCAACACCTCGCAAGATGTTCTTCGCGCCGGTATGCTCGGCCACGCGCCGGGTCCGTGGTTGATGGAGTACCTCTTCTCGAGTTCCCATCTGGAGAATCTTGCCGCCGTCAATGATGGCGATGGTGGAGGCCATGAGATACGCCTCTTGAAGATTATGGGTCACAAGCAGGATCGTGCCCTTGTAGTCAGCCAGCATCTGGAGCAACTCCTGTCGGAGGGTCTCTCGGATAGCCAGATCAAGGGCGGAGAACGGCTCGTCCAGCAGTAGGATCTCAGGGTGACCGATCAGGGCACGCCCCAAGGCCACGCGTTGCCGCTGTCCGCCTGAGATCTGATGCGGATAATGCTGTGCGAATGACTGGAGCCGCAGCAGTTGAAGCATCTCGTCAACCCTGGAGGCTGCTTCATGTGTGGGAACCCCTCGAGCCAGCCCAAATGAGAGATTCCCTGACACTGTCTTATGCGGGAAGAGAGCATACTCCTGGAACACGAGGCCAACCCGCCGCTGATGCGGCGCAAGATTGATGCCGGCCTTCGCGTCAAAGACAGTCCGACCGTTGATGCGAATCGTTCCGGAAGTCGGTCTGATCAGGCCGGCAATGGCCAGGAGCGTGAGACTCTTGCCCGAACCGGATGGGCCATACAGAGCGGCGATTTCATCGCCGATCTGAAGATGCGTCTGGAGATGGAATCCCTTAAATCGTCTGTCAAGCGCGAGTTCAAGCATCAGTATTTGACCTTCGTCATCCGTCCGACCAGCACGAGGATCAGCAGCACGGTGGCCGTCGCCAGGATCGACATGGCATTCGCCTCCTGCGGCTGATTTGCCTGGACTGAGTCGTAAATCGCGAGGGCAAGCGTCTGGGTCCGCCCCGGGATACTTCCGGCAATCATCAGTGTAATCCCGAACTCTCCCATGGCCCTGGCAAAAGCCAGGATCGCCCCTGCCAAGATGCCCCGCCACGCCAGGGGAAAAGTGATGGTGCACAGCACGACCAAGGCAGGCTTGAATGTTCGACCCGCATCTTCGATTCGGCGGTCGATCCCTTCAAACGCACCCTGAGCGGCTTTAATGAACAGCGGTAACGCCGCGATGGTCGAGGCGAGGACGGCGGCCTTCCACGTAAAGACGAGGCCGATGTTCAGGCCCTCCTCCAGAATACGTCCCAGGAGCCCGCGTCGGCCGATCAGCAGTAGCAAGTAGTAGCCGGTCACGGTAGGCGGCAAGATCAGCGGAACCACCACGATCGCTTCCAGGACTGCCCTGCCTGGAAAACGGCCTCGCGCCAGTATCCACGCAATCGGGGTGCCAAGGAGCAGCGCGGCCACTGTCGCGAGGCTCGCGATCTTCAACGACAGGAGCAGGGGAGACAGTGGGATAAGAGTCATGGCTGTCCTCTTACGATGATAGGCGGTCTCGCATCCTGACCGTCCGCTTCAGCGGGCCAGAGCCTTGGGTGGTGGCAGGAACGCATGGGCCCTCAGGATCTGCTGGCCCGCCTCGCTCAGCGCCAGATCGACGAAGGCCCGGGCCTCTTGGCTTTGCTTCGAGGTCTTGACCACGGCGATCGGATACAGCGCAGGCGGATGACTCCCCTCGGGCGCGGCGGAGATCACCTGGACCGCTCGATCAGCGCTCTGCGCGTCGGTGGCATAGACCACGGCGGCATCCACCTCGCCTCTCACGACGTAGGCCAGGGCCTGGCGAACACTCCCGGTGAGGATTAGCTTCGGCTGCAGCGAATCCCACAACCCAAGACTCATCAGGATCCTCTGCGCGTACTCTCCAGCGGGAACGGTCCGCGGATTGCCGATAGCGATCAGCTTGACTTCAGGTTTGGTCAAATCTTTGAAGGAGGTAAGATCGGATCGAAGAGCAGAAGATCTGATCAGGACTACCAGGTTGGCAGCAAGTGTACGTCGGGTTTCATTGAGGAGAAGGCCCTTGGCCTCGAGTTCGTCCATCTGTTTCGCCGCGGCGGAGGCATAGACGTCGACTGGCGCGCCATACTCGATCTGCTGCTGCAACGCGCCGGACGCGCCCCAGTTGAAAACCACCTTCACCTCTGGGTGGCGTTGTTCAAACAGTACGCCAATTTCTTGCAGCGGCTCCTTCAGGCTGATCGCGGCGGACACCAACAACTCACGCTTCGACGCCGCAGATGCGATGGTGAACCACGCACCGAGCACCAGGAGACCTAACAGCCAACCCTTCGTGGCATAATCACGCAAGCGCCACCCCAGTCGGATTGTCTCTCGATCCCCCCGCAGCATTCTGGTTCAGTATATGCTGATTACGCCTCAAAACGCAATCCAGACCTAGGTCGACGCTTGCCTTAGAATGCCGAAGCCCACCAGATGTATGGTTCGCATGAGAAGCGACAGACCCCGCTACTGCACCATGGTGAGCTTAGGTTGAAGCCTGCCATTAATTTGCATATTAGAATTGGATCAGCAGCTCGGCGATCCCTTGATGCGCGAGTTCGCCGTGTGTGCTGTTGCTCATGCCGACGGCATTACGGCCTGGCCTGAGGTCGGTCATGATGTAGTTCCCCCGCAGCTTGACGCTGGGGTTGACGTACCAGGTCAGACCAAGGGTTCCAGAGCGCAGCTCCATCGGCCTCTCGTTTGTGGCCGAGTCAGGCGCAGTAAATGCGCCCTCGTTATCATCGACGCGCAGGTGCTCGTAGCGGCCGTTGGCTAACAGGCCATTGCGCTTATTGCCGAAGATCCAGTAGCCGATCGACCCATACCCACCATGCATGATGAGGTTATCGAGATTCGTGCCGCCAACATCCAATTCGTCACGCTCCTGGGAGGCGTAGGCGTACTCCCCCTTGATTACAAACGGATAGAAGTCGAACACGATATCGCCGCCGCCAGTGACTCGGTTGCCGTTGATCCGGAAGCCGTTCTGGGTCCCGCCGACGCCGTTGCCGGCCAGCCTGACCCCGGTCGGACCAACCGGGTTGAAGTTCTCAAAGCCGCCAACGACCCTCGTCACCGTGTTGGCATCGGTCGCGCCGTTACCCCTCACGATCCGGAAGGTGCGGTGATCGGCATTCAGCCCGATGGTGAGAGTCCCGAAGGGCATCGGGGGGGACACGGCCACTCGACCGGTGAACTCCTTATTCCCGTCGTTGTCGATGGCGCAACCAATCTGATCGACTCGACCGCAGCCGTTATAGATCCCCACCCCATAGTAGACAGGTAGGGTGGCGAGTTTCAGATTGCCCTCGACGGTGGCGCCAAGTTGCCAGTCCGGGGAGAGCGACCTGGCAACGACTGCCCGCTCGGCGAAGTCCAGGTCGGTAGAGGCGGTGAGCATTTCGAGGCCGAACCTGGCCTTGTACTGCCCAAAGGTAGCCTTTGCCCACGGGGCGTACGTGTAGCTGACCCAGCCAGCTTCGAGGCGTGTGCCGATGGAGCCGCTCGTAAGCTCCGGCTCGATGTAGAAGCTGAAGTCGTTGAAGATCTTGCCGCTCACGATGATCCGGGCGCGACGCATCCGAAATGTACTCGGTTCGTGCCGTGCCAGCCCTGCTGCCGTCACATCCTGACCATCAACGACACCAGGGAAACCTTCTTCCCCTCGCGCCCCTTCAACTTGCATCCAACTCTGGACGTACCCGCGCAGGCTCAGATTGAACTGGCCATCGGCTGACTTCAGGAAGAACCCTTTTCCGGGCTCATACCCGGTGAGCAGTGACGAGGCTGCGGCATCTGCGGCCTTCTTCTCCACCTCCATCACGCGCCTGTCGATCTCTGTCTGTTGCGCGGTCCGGTCTTGCCGCAGGCGGTGCATCTCCTGCTGCAACTGCTGCAGCGACTTCTGCTGCGTCTCAAATACCTGCTCGAGCTCCATGAGCTTGTCGGCCCACGCCCCCACAGGGGCGAGCAGCAAGGCGCTGCCTACGACGATTGTACGAATCCACCAACTTCTTTTTTGAACCATCCTTCTCATCCCTCTGTGTCGTTAGTGTGGCGTCTCTTAAATGTCTTTACAATCCGTTCGTGGTGAGCAGTTAGACAGGTTCAGGATCCAAGTTCTTCCTCGCGTTTGCCGGCATCCGGGAAGAACAGCGGCTCACCAAACTTCTCGATGCCGAACGTCTTGATGACAGCCTGGGTCTCGGCCGAGATCATGAAGTCCGCGAACGCCTTCCCACCCGCAGCATTCACCTTGGGAAACCTGGCAGGATTGACCTCCATGACCGAGTAGATATTCAGGAGAGATTTGTCCCGCTCCACCAGAACCTCAAGCTGGACCCGCTTTTTCAAGGCCACGTAGGTCCCGCGATCGGTGAGGGTATAGGCCCGCTTCTCTGACGCGATTGCGAGGGTCTGTCCCATCCCCTGGCCCGATTGTAGATACCAGTCGCCATTGGGGTCTAACCCCGTCTCCTTCCAGAGGCGTCTTTCGAGTTGATGCGTTCCAGAGTTGTCGCCGCGCGAAACGAACGCCGCCTTTGTCTCGCCGATCCTACGGAGCGCATCACTCGCCTTCTTTAGGCCACCGATCTGGGCAGGATCTTCCTTCGGGCCGACGACGATGAAATCGTTGTGCATGACCAGCCGACGGTTGACGAGCGTCCCCTCGGCTAAGTATTTCTTCTCAGCCTCAGGCGCATGAACCAGGACGACATCGGCTTCACCCCGACCGCCCAAGGCAAGCGCCTGACCGGTTCCGACAGAAATCGTTTTTACCACATAGCCGGTTCGCTTCTCAAACAGTGGGACCACAACGTCAAGCAGGCCCGAATCCTGCGTGCTGGTCGTGGTGGCCAGGATGACAATCTGGCCTGCGGCCTGGACGCTACAGATCAACGCGATCTGCAGAATGCCAAGCGCCGCCAGACCTACGACAAAGCGCTTACGAGCGTTTTTCAGCCATCTCTCACCCATGACTCCCATCATCTCCGGCTACTCCTTGGCGATCATGACTTCGGTGGCTTTGATGACGGCGAAGACCCTATCACCCACTTTCAATTTCATTCGCTTGACCGAGCCGCTGGTGATAGCTGCGGCCAGCTCTTGATCCCCCACTTGCATGATCACCTCAGCCATCACGGCTCCGACTGTGACCTTCTTAATAGTCCCAGGCAATTGATTCCGTGCGCTCATTTCCATCCTCCCCACCTCCTCCCTCTCCGGACATCACCTTGGTGATATCTGTCACTTTTGCGCCTGTAGCTTCCCTGGAAATCCCCCCCACCTGTATCCTCCCCCTCCGAGGGGGGAGGAGTCTACGTGAGGTGTCCCTTCCCCCCATGAGAACCTGCCTCGGACTCGATCCGGGGGGGAAGGTAAGGATGGGGGGTCAAGATGTATTTTTATGGGCCGTGATGCGGCAATGCCGCATAAAGTGTTAGTACGAGAATAGCAACCGCGATTTCTGTTGTATGGTTGCCCGCAACGTCTTCTGTAATCGCTTGTAGTCCCGCAGCAGCTTGCGCCCTTGCGGCGTGAGCTGTGTCCCACCGCCTGACTTCCCTCCTCGGCGGACAAGCAGGATTGGCATGCCGGCGTTCCGCTCCATATTCTTGAGATACCCCCAAGTGTGCCGATAGGCCCACCCGAGCTGTCTCGCCGCCTGCTGGATCGACCCAAGTTCATCGATCGCCTCCAGGAGCGCGATGCCGTGCTCCCCGATGATGAACTTGCCATCAACCTCCAGCCAAGTCTTCGATTTCAGCTCAAGCTGCATCGGTCAGCCTCGATATGCATGTATAAACATATCGGTATATTTACTACGGTTCGTCCATCAGGTCAAGCGCAATCCCTGCCCCAGCCGAACGAAAGCGCTTGCGGCTCCACGGGAAGGTGGCTATCATCTGCCCAAGGTAGACAAGCTAGTGCAGTGTCTCACAAACACCTTTAAATCCGTTCGTGGTGAGCAGTTCGACAGGCTCACCACAGGCTTGTCGAACCCATGGACGGAACCCATTGAACTACTTCACCCTTCGACAAGCTCAGGGCGAACGGAATGTGTAAAGAAGCATTGGATGCACTATACGTAGGATATTGGCCTGCACCGGCCTGACCAGCAGGAGACGCTGTCATGAAAGTCCTGGTCGTGGACGATGAAAAAGACATTACCGCCCTGGTCGCGTACCATCTGGAGCGCGAGGGATTTCGTGTCCTTCAGGCGCATGATGGCCTCCAGGCATTAGAGCTGGTCAAGCGTGAGCGGCCACACCTGCTGGTCCTGGATCTGATGCTGCCGCATCTGAGCGGGTTGGATGTCTGCCGTCGGCTTCGCAAAGAACCCGACACCGCACGTCTACCGATCCTGATGCTTACCGCCAAGGCGGAGGAGACCGACAAGGTTCTAGGCCTTGAACTGGGCGGCGACGACTATCTCACCAAGCCGTTCGGACCGAGAGAACTGGTGGCGAGGGTCAAGGCCCTGATTCGCAGAAGCGAGGAGACTCAGGAGGAGGAGGTCTTCAAGGTGGGTAGCCTGGAGATTGATCTCGGCCGGTACACTGTCTCTATCCGGAAGCGAGCGGTGGAGCTAACAAGCAAGGAGTTCGACCTGTTAAAAGCCCTGGTCCTCGCCAAGGGACGCGCTCTGACGCGAGAGTTTCTTCTGGCCCGGGTCTGGGGATACGAGCGAGCCTCCGAGATAGAATCCCGCACCGTCGATGTCCATGTCCGGCGCCTCCGTGAAAAGCTGGGTCCAGAGGCCACGCGCATCGTCACCGTGAAGAACGTCGGCTATCGGTTCGATCAGGATACCTGATTGGCGCGGCAGCAAGGGCACCCGTGATCCCAGGCAAGCTTGAACAAAAGCTTATCGCCACGTACCTGCTCTTGGTGGCAGGCATCGCCGTCGCTGTCGGTCTCACCGTCCTTACATCACCGGATACCGCCCTAGTTGAGCGCCTGAAGGAGAGCTGGCTGACGCTGGTCATCTGGGGCCTGCTTGCTCTGGCTGCGGCGGCGGTTCTGGGCTTCCTCTTCGCCCGTCAGGTAACACAACCCATCCTGGAGATGACAACCGCCGCTTACCGCATGGCCGAAGGCGACTTCTCCTGCAAGATGTCCGCGCCCTCCTCCGATGAAATCGGCCAGTTGGGACGTGCCCTGAATCTCATGGCTAAACGGTTAGAGGATCGGCTCGCGGAGCTGGAGGGAGAGCGGGCCAAGGGGGCGGCCATCCTTGATAGCATGGTGGAAGGGGTGGTGGCGGTTGATGGAGCGAACCGCATCCTGTTCATCAATGCCAGCGCCTGTCGACTCCTCAACGCTCCATCCGTAGCGGCGGACGGCAGGCCCTTTCTCGAAGTGATCCGTAACAAGGAGATGCTAGATCTCTTGAATCACACGCTCAAGGAGGGGGCCTTCGCCCAGCAGGAGCTTCAGATCTTTACCCCAGTGCAGCGGGTTCTTCAAGTGCATGCCTCTGCCCTCAAGGGTCGGGAACGGACATCAGGCGCAATGCTGGTGCTGCATGATGTGACCGAGTTGCGCCGCCTGGAGATGGTTCGTACTGAGTTCGTGGCCAATGTCTCCCATGAACTGCGAACCCCCCTGACCTCGATCAAGGGGTACCTGGAGACACTCTTGGAAGGAGGGCTTGAGGATCGGGAGCATGCCCGTCCGTTCCTCGAAGTAATCCACAAGCATACCGAGCGGTTGGGCCGGCTCCTGGACGACCTGCTGGACCTCTCCAACCTGGAGTTAGGGAAGGCCACGCTCCACTGGTGCCCAACCAGCCTCGCGGAGGTGATAGAGAGTAGTATGGCCATCTACGGACTACAGGCAAACAAGCTGGGAATCGACCTGCGGGTGGTGTTGCCAAACAACCTGCCGCTTGTGCTGGCCGACCGTGACCGTCTGGTGCAAATCCTAATCAACCTGCTGGACAATGGCCTCAAGTTCACACCGAGTGGCGGCACCGTGACGGTCACCGCCAGACTGGTTTCGAGTTTCGAGTTTCGAGTCCCGAGTTCAGAACCCAAAACTCGAAACTCGAAACTCGAAACAGCGAGCGTGAGTGAGCTTGTGGAGATCGCGGTGGAAGACACTGGGGTCGGAATACCGTCGCAGGACCTGCCCAGAATCACAGAGCGGTTCTACCGGGTGGACAGGGCTCGCTCCAGGGATCTGGGCGGGACCGGACTCGGACTAGCCATCGTGAAGCACCTGGTCAAGGCGCACGGCGGTGAGCTAGCCATCGAAAGCCAATTAAACCAAGGGACCACAGTCCGCTTCACGCTCCCAATCGCCCCTCCCGATTCCGAGGCCACCTGACACAGGCGACGCCGCTGATTGTCCCGCTGCTGACCAGATCTCCAAGGGCATTGGCAACTGGAGCGTCCAAGAAGTAAATAGTCGTTTTACAAATCAATACAAATTGATATATTCGCTCCATGCTATCTCTGATGCCGAAAGATCTCACGCGCGCCGCACGCTGGTTTCACGCTCTCTCCGATGAAACGCGCTTGCAGATCATCGAACGTCTGAGTGACGGCGAGCAGTGCGTCTGCGACTTGACCGACATGCTGGCGACAACCCAGTCGTTGCTCTCCTTCCATCTCAAGACGCTCAAGGAGGCTGGAATTCTGACGGACAGGCGGGAGGGTCGATGGGTGTACTACTCGTTGAGCCTGGAGGCGATCGAGGATCTGCAGCGGTTTATTGGCTCGCTAAAGCCAAGGGGACGTGGGCTCCGCGTTTCATCGAAACGATGTGATTGACTTTTTTTTGGCGCCATTCATCAATGAATCTTGATTTGGATAGCGGGAGGACAGCATGAGCGAGCAGGACGTCAAAGTTGCAACGCGGCTGAACGTCTTTGAGCGCTACCTCTCTGTCTGGGTGGCGCTCTGTATCGTGACGGGCGTCGCCATCGGCAAGGTCAGCCCCGGACTGGTGGGTACCCTAAGCCGGATGGAGGTGAGTCACGTCAACCTTCCTGTCGCAGTCCTGATCTGGCTGATGATCTACCCGATGATGCTGCGGATCGACTTCTCTGCCATCAGGGACGTCGGGCGGAGACCGAAGGGAATCCTGATCGTCCTGTTCGTGAACTGGTTGGTAAAGCCTTTTAGTATGGCCTTCCTCGGCTGGCTCTTCTTCAAACACCTCTTTGCCGGGATCATCGGCTCCTCCCTCGGAGATCAGTACCTCGCTGGAACCATCATCCTGGCGGCTGCCCCGTGCACGGCCATGGTCTTTGTCTGGAGCTATCTGACTGACGGCGACCCAGCCTACACACTGGTCCAGGTGGCGTTGAACGACCTCATCATGCTCTTCGCCTTTGCGCCCATCGTGATCTTTCTCCTGGGCGTCTCGAACATCGCGGTGCCGTACGACGTGCTGCTGTACTCGGTGGTCCTGTACATTGTCATTCCGCTCGCTGCCGGGGCTGC
The DNA here is from genome assembly GCF_003044035.1 of Candidatus Methylomirabilis limnetica. Lineage (NCBI taxonomy): Bacteria > Methylomirabilota (SeqCode) > Methylomirabilia (SeqCode) > Methylomirabilales (SeqCode) > Methylomirabilaceae (SeqCode) > Methylomirabilis (SeqCode) > Candidatus Methylomirabilis limnetica. The sequence goes on along the minus strand of NZ_NVQC01000016.1, from coordinate 51,253 downwards.
CTCCCGCGCGGCGCTCCTCCGGATCAATGGCCCCGCGTGGTTAGAGGGAGTCTTTCTCGCGCAGCTCAAGCCGGTCACTATTGTGGCTCTCCTGGCTACCCTCGTCATCATCTTCGCATTCCAGGGGGAGGTGATCCTGGGCAAGCCATCGCACATCGTGCTCATTGCGGTCCCGCTGCTCCTCCAGGTCTACTTTAACTCGGGGTTGGCGTACGGGTTGGCGTGGTGGCTCCGCGTTCCTCACTCGATCGCCGCGCCAGGGGCGCTGATCGGTGCCAGCAACTTCTTCGAACTGGCCGTCGCCACCGCCATCTCGCTCTTTGGCCTCACCTCTGGCGCGACATTAGCCACTGTGGTTGGGGTTCTCGTCGAGGTGCCGGTCATGCTCTCGGTGTGCTCATTTTGCAATCGCACACGCCACTGGTTTGCCGAGCCCGTAGCGGTCCCGGTCGTCGAACCGCCCCGGCGGCCAATCGGCGGACGGGCCTGACCATGTTCAGCAAGATCTCTGCTTCGTTATGCTTTAGATCTCTTCCGGATGCTTTCCAGCGATCTGCGGTCAGTGTCCCACACTGAGAGGGCCTACATGACTAGACCGCGAGTGCTTTTTCTTTGCACGCACAACTCAGCGCGGAGCCAGATGGCCGAGGGCTTCCTCCGGGCCCTGGCCGGAGAGCGTTTCGACGTGGCCAGCGCCGGAACCGAGGCGACGCGCGTCCACCCCCTGGCGATTCGGGCTATGGAGGAGGTCGGGATCGATTTGAGTGGGCATACCTCCAAAACCATCGACGTATTCTTCAGCCAGCCATGGGACTATGTGATCACGGTCTGCGACAGCGCCAACGAACGATGCCCGATGTTCCCAGGGGGAACGACCCGCATCCACTGGAGCTTCGGCGACCCCTCTCAGGCCACCGGCACGGATGCGGACCGCTTGGAGACGTTCCGCCGAATCCGCGATGAGATTCTCACACGGCTCCGCCAATGGCTTGCCGGCGAGAGACGCTCGTCTTCCGACGCCTGACCTGAGTTAGATCGCCTCGATTCGCCGCTCTCCCCGCGTCTAGTCCGCAAAGACTGCACGCCCCTCCAAACACCAGTTTCCTGTGCACCTACCAGATCAACCCGTCTCTTCGCAGTGGCCGCTCTGTCATCGTGCGCATTCGAATCTCTGTCGTTCCGAAAGACCGTCTGGCGATAATTCCCTCGTTGCGTCACATGATACGGGTGGCCGGGTGCAACGATTCGGGTAATCCGTGGCATGCACGATCATGACCGCCGAACACCACGAATTGTCACGATAATAGTGTCTGTCCCTATTTTACCTATGGTGCATGCAATGTTAGACCGCCGGCAGCCGGCCACCCGAGGTAATTCTGACGAAGTTGACGATGGCATTGTCGATCGCTTTGGGTGGTGTCACGTTGTTCGAGCGAAGTTCGTGCTCGAGCAGCGCGAGATCTACGTGGTCGACCAAGCCCTTCACGCCGAGACAAATCGAGTGGAACATCTGGAACTGAGCCTCGATGCCAGCGGGCAGCATGACCGCCCTGAACTTGCCTTTGGCATCACGCCACGTGTCGGGCGACTGCTTGAAGAACCGGACCGTGTACTGGCGGTCGATGGGCGGTATCATGCGCGGCAACAGGTGGTACAGCGCCTTCGAGTTAACGACGATAGTTGCATCGGAGACCGACAGCTTGAGCTTCCGATAGCAGGGCGTGAGAGCCGACACGGCATCGGAGTACTCGTGCGCTGTGAGGTTGAGCAGATCGACCCCCTGCAGCGGTCTCAGCTCTTCACTGCATCCACGCAGCGAGTCCCGGAATGGGCCCCAGTTCGTCAACTTCGTCTTGGTTGTGTCGGTGTCGCCCATCCGGTGCATCCCCCACGCGGTGAGCGTTGCGTAAAGCATCTCGATGTGTCTGTCAGACAAGAAGTCGACTTCACCCGCGCGAATGCACTCGCGATGGAAGTACACACAGGGTCCGCCAAAGGCACAGAATTGCTCGTACGCGCCGACGAAATAGCGCCGCTGATCGGCAAGGAAAGCGCCCGTATTCATGATTTGGTTTCGGTGTTTCGTTCCGCGGTCTAACGACCCAGTTCACCGGGCCAGGAAAGCAAGCGAAGCGCCGCTTTCCTGGCTCCGGTGTAACTGATGGTTGGGCGGCGCCTTCTCTGACGCCGAGTTCTCGGGTCGTCAGACCAAATTCAGCTGCTTGAAGCGGAGATACAGCTCGCGGCACGCCCAGGCATCGGTCGCAGCGTAGGCGATCTGCTGCGGCGTCAGGCGGTGCGCAGCCCAGTTCGTCGTCTTCGCGCCCTTGGGGATTCGCGTGCCGAGAAAAATCCCTGCGAGATTGCGCACGCCCGTCTGCTTCAGGCCGTGACGCTTCGCAACCTTGCCGAGATCCACCACCGCTCTTTCCTCGAACTCAAACAACTTCTTCAGGTTACGCAGATCGTCGGCCACCGATACGCCCGCCTTAGTGATCTTCTCCGACGAAAAGATCTCCTGCATCACGGCGGAATAGTCCTGCTGCTGGACCTGCATGAGATACACCGCGCCTGCCGTGGCGAACTGCACAAGGGAGGGGAGATAACTCTCGCCGGGCCTGAAGGCGGGCCGTGTCTCGATGTCAAAGCCGACTACGCTTTCCTGGCAGATGTCATGCATCGCGCGCTGGAGGTCTGCGGGCGCCGCAACGAGGCGCACCGAACCCTCGTAGCTCCGGATGGGCAGCTCGCTCATCTCCTCTCGCGAAATCCGTTGAGCGCTTTCGGGCGGCAGCGGGGCGGCGGGGTCCCGGCTCATGGGCAGCATACTAAGCCAGCTCCGCGTTGCGCCTGGTCCTCGACACCTATGAGCTTCCACATCGCAGGATCTCATCCTTGACTGACGGTTAGAACAGGGTCCAAAGCGTACGGCGCCCTGACCCGACGCCCAACTATTGATTAGGCCGACCGGCCTAACACGCCAGTTGGGTCAGCCTAACACGCCAACTCCAGTGATGCAGCTTTTTCGCAATCCCTTTTATCACCTGTACTTCCGTCGTCCTGTCCGTGTGCCTCAAGGGAGGTTAAACTGCAAGATCTGCCAGCCTAACACACCAAATAATCATCAACCCTATTCACAATCCGTCCATCGGGCTTCTCACCACTTTTCCACCTCGATTCAGCACATGGGTGTAGATCATGGCTGTCTTCACCTCGTTGTGGCCACGCAACTCCTGGACGGTCCGGATGTCATAGCCATCTTCACGGACCGTCTTCATTGTCGCCATGCGATCGGGAAGCAGAGAGCGGAGGTCTCCTGAAAGCAGCACGGCCCTTCAGGGCTCATGATACCCCAAAGGGCCATATCGGTATTCGCCTTCGGCGTGATGCCGGATCCGGCTAGAAGCAGGTTCCCGCTACTCGCCATGTCTGCATCCTCTCCCTTGACAAAAAGGATAGAACTGAGTAGCCGACTTGTAGCATTCAGCTTGTATAGGTGTCAATGGAAAAAATGAGCCATATTGAGAGCCGTACTGGCGGGATTGGCGGTGCAGATTACAACCACAAATCTGCCATCCGGGGAGTCCACAGGAGGGGGTGTGACCGAAGAGGTCGGTACAGTGTGTGGGCCATACGACCTCGCTCAGCAGACTCGCCGGTTCGCGCGTCCCTGCAGGATCGAGCATCGCGCGGCGTCCCCCTGTCCCGACGATGTGTCGCGGGGGACGGCAGCGCACAATAGGAGATGCGTAGCCGAGGAACAGGAGGGTCGCGAGGCGCCCATGCTTCGGAGGGCTCAGCCGGTCCCCGCTTCCCTCGGAGCCCCGCCGCTAGTACGCTCGGCTCCGCCTGGGGGCTGGCAGTGGCGTGGTCGGCGCCGCCGCGCCCTGCACCGTCACCGTCGCGCTGGCCTCAGGTCCGACCTCTTGGTGGCGCGTATTCGCCGCGATGATCCTGACGGTGTGCGGCCCGTTCGAGAGACCCGTGAGTTCCATTGAGGTCCCAAACGGTGGCCCCGGGTTGGCCCCGTCCAGGTAGAGATGGATGTGGTTGACCTCCCCCGCCGGCTTGAACTCCCACTGGATCACCATGCGGGAACCTATGACGTCCCCATCCTTCGGCGACACGAGCGTGACCGTGGCCTGCTGCGCCCAGCCGATCTCCTCTAGCCCCTCGCGGGTCGGAAAGTCCGGGACTGCAAACGGCTCATCTGCGTTTTTAGGTACCCTCCTTCGCAGGATCCAGGAGAGATAGTTCAGGAAAGTAGGTCCTGTAATAGCCCCGATCACGGGTCATGAGACGATCGGCGTGACTGAGCGCGTGCGCCCCAATAAGAAAATCGCTGAGGAGACGTTGCCGCCCCCGGAGCGATGCTCCACATGACCCGCAGTTCACTTGTTGGATATGCCCGCACTGCGGACAACACAGGGTATCGTCTCGCTGACGGCGATACTGTGCCCATGTTTGGCCCGCCAGCACCAGCGCCGCCGGTGAGTAGGGAACAACATCAATCCCTGTGTCCGCGAGAAACCTATCGAGCTCGTGATGGGATGAGAAGTGGACCGCCAGTTCGGCGTAGACCATGTCACTGATCACTAGACGTCCGGCTTGAAGACTACTATCGAGCGCCCGCTGCGAGACCTCGCCAAACCGCGTATCTGGAATGAGGAGATCGAGCAAGATGTTGGTATCGATCGCTGTGATCACGCCTCTGCCTTCCCCCGGAGCGCCTCAAGCAGACTATCGGGGTCCTGGCCTGCGAGGTGGGTCAGATACCCTCGGTAACGCGCGAAGGGGGATCGGCTCACGAACTTCTTGAGGCGAATCCCGCCAGGCTCTTCTTCAAACTCCACCGCATCGCCCGGATGGAGTCCAAGGCGGTTACGGATGGGCTTAGGGATCGTGACCTGTCCTTTTACGGTCATCCGGCTTGTGTCCATGGGAGGCTCCTTCTCGATTTCATAAGGTATACAATCTACGTACTACGGCATTACGTATATAGTAATACCAATAAAGATGAGCGTCAAGGTAGGAAGGTCCTAGCGAATGACATGGGGAGCGGTGGCCTTGAATGCGGCAACAACTTCGGCCCCGTCCTGCAGGCCAAGCTGCTCCCACGACTACCGGGTGACTGTCGCCGCGATCAGGACGCCGTAGTCGATCGTCACCCGGTAGGTGGAGCCGGCCGGCAGATGGCGGATCATTCGCCCGCAGGACTGATTCCGTGCGCTGGAGGTGGTGAGGATCGCTCCTGGAAGGAAGCCGCCCAGCGTCGGCGCTCCGAAGGCGAACGCGACCAGGATCGGGCTGACAATCGAGAGGACGCCCGGTCCCAGCAGATCCTTCTGCGCCGCAGCCGTCACAATCTCTACGATCCGTTTTCCGGTCTCCTGATACTCTGGAATCCGGCAACCGGGTAGCTCGACAGCGTGGGAAAGGACGGACAAGGTCACAGCGGGGATGCCCTCCTTGACATCGCGGTGTAGATTTCAACCACGAATCCGCCATCCGGGGAGTCCACAGGAGGGGGTGTGACCGAAGAGGCCGGGCGTAGCAGAGGACGGCAGCTTAACATAGGATAGGCGAGCCGAGGAACAGGAGGGTCACGAGGCGCCCAGGATTCGGAGGGCTCAGCCGGTCCCCGCGTCCCTCGGAGCCCAGCAGCTAGTACGCTCGGCTCCGCCTGGGGGCTGGCAGTGGCGTGGTCGGCGCCGCCGCGCCCTGCACAGTCACTTTCGCGCTGGCCTCAGGGCCGATCTCTTGGTGGCGCGGATTCGCCGCGACGATCCTGACGATGTGCGGCCCGTTCGAGAGGCCCGTGAGTTCCATTGAGGTCCCAAACGGTGGCCCCGGGTTGGCCCCGTCCAGGTAGAGATGGATGTGGTTGACCTCCCCCGCCGGCTTGAACTCCCACTGGATCACCATGCGGGAACCTATGACGTCCCCATCCTTCGGCGACACGAGCGTGACCGTGGCCTGCTGCGCCCAGCCGACAGAGAGCCCCGCGACGAACATCACCGCTAATCCCGTCATCATCGACGTCATCGACTTTCCCATGCGATCTCTCCTTCTGCACGGTGCTGGAGCCTACTGAACTACTCACCTCCGCCGTGGGGGGTGGGCAACGCAGGTGCCAGAGGTGATACAGATCAATCCGAAACGAGCACAGAGAGTACACCACGTGTTTCCAGCAAGTCAATCCGGATAGTCGAATTTACTCTGGCGTCACCGATCCTTCATACGGTCGTAACACATGACGGTTAGGATGTCGGTCAAAAAGGAGGATGACATGCTGATTACGTTGAAGGTGGATGCGAGTTCCTACAACCGGCTGGTCGCAAAGAGCGAGGTAAAGAGGGGCTACCTGTTGGGCCTCTCTCCATATTTCGATGATCAATTTGTGCTGAGCCCCATCGATGGAACCATCGAACGAATCTCGTACAACAGGGAAGAGCAGACGCTGCGCATCAGCATTCGACCAGTGGGCGGGCAACGACGGGCGGCGTAACCATAACGAGGAGGAGCGGAGTATGCGATACCGGATCAAAGAGTGCAAAGGCAGTCTGATCATCAGGCTTGATGGGAAGGCGCTGGACAACGAGGAGGCAAGGTTACACCGAGTCCTCTTGCCGTTGCTGCGGCGCCACGGCGTGAAAGTCGTCATCAACCTGACCGGGCTTGACGAGCTCGGCATCCCGGAGCTGGGCGTCCTGGGCGTTATCCGCCAGGAGGTCAAGGCGCAGGCCGGCACCCTCCGGCTGTACGCTCTTCAAGACGACCTTCGGGCGCAATTCGATTGGAATCCCTTCCTTCAGGTCTACGCATTGTACCACGACCTTGAAAGTAGCTTCTCACAGATGCCGGACCTGCCCATGAAGCGGTCAGCCTGAACTCAGCGAGCGCCACAAGTGTGTAGTACGTCCACGGGCCACAACGGCCAGTACCCCCCATATAGGGTACCGTGGCGGGGTCAGTACAGCGCCCCGCAAAAGCAAAGCGCTCCGCTCTTCGGGAGCGCGGTGGTCAACCGAACAACACGCAGAGAGGAGAATCATGGATCAAAGAAAGTGGTGGGTTCGCGGTGTCGTCTTGGGCAGCGCCTTGCTGCTCGCCCCTGCTCCCGCGTGGGCCGATAAGCTCACAGAGCTCGAGCAGGTATTTGAGACGCAGCAGCAGTCACTGCAGCAGTTGCAGCAAGAGATGCACCGGCTACGGCAAGACCGGACCGCGCAACAGACCGAGATCGACAGGCGCGTGATGGAGGTGGAGAAGAAGGCCGCAGATGCCGCGGCCTCGTCACTGCTCACCGGGTATGAGCCCGGGAAGGGCTTCTTCCTGAAGTCAGCCGATGGCCAGTTCAACCTGAGCCTGCGCGGGTACGTCCAGACTTGGATGCAAATCGAAGGGGCGCGAAATGAAGAGGAGTTCCCCGGTGTGGTTGGTGGTCAGGATTTGACGGCAGCAGGGCTGGCACGGCACGACCCGAGCACATTTCGGCTGCGCCGTACTCGGATCATCGTGAGCGGCCAAGTCTTCAACAACTTCGGCTTCTTCATCGAGTCAGAGATCTCGGGAGGTGCCATCGGTACACGGCTCGAAGAGGGCTGGGGCAGCTACACGTATGCGCCGTGGGCCAAGGTGACCGTCGGGCAGTACAAGCCCCGATTCGGCCTCGAGATGCTCACCTCCGCACGGGACCTGGACTTCGCCGAGCGGGCAGTCATCTCCAGGGCGCTGTCCCCGGAGCAGCAGCTTGGTGCCACCGTCGAGGGCACGCTGAAACTCGCCACCATGCCTGTCTACTATGGGGTGGGGATCTATAACGGCTGCGGTCGGGTCGATCAGTGCGCCATCGACAACGACGGGAAGAAAGAGTTCACCGGGCGAGTGGCCGTGTCCCCCCCGATGCCCTTCGGGACTCTCACCATCGGGCTGAACGCCGACCACCGCACCTTCCGGATTGTAAGGGGGAACGGCGCGACCGATGCCAATACGGTGACGAGAGTCGTCGGCGGCTTTGAGAACTTCAACCCGGGTAGTCCGACTGGCGTCAGGCTGGCCGGTAACGGCGTCGGCGGGACCCAGGACGGCTTCCGGATCAACGGCGACCGAGTCACTGGTGGCGGCGACCTCGTCTTCGACTTCTACCCGTTTGTGCTCAAGGGGGAGTACGCCTACGCCTCCCAGGAGCGTGACAACTTGGGCGCGAGCGGTAGCAATCTCGATCACCTCATCATGCAGGGTGGCTATGGGACGATCGGCTACTGGCTCTTCGGCACCAAGCGCAATGGCCTGCTGACCAACCTCCGCTACGAGCACGTACGGGTCGATGATAACAAAGGCGCATTTACGTCTGCCGTGGCCAATGAGGTGCCGATGGAGTTGCGCTCCGGCACTCTCGGACTGACCTGGTATGTCAACCCTAGCGTCCGGCTGCGGGGGAACTACATCCTGATCGATCTCAGGCCAGGCCGGAATGCCGTCGGGATGAGCAATAGCACGCACGGCGAGCTCGCGCATCAAGGGATCGCCGAGCTGCAATTTCAGTTCTAATCGACCGATTATGGAACGTAACATATCTGTAACATGCGCGTAACGTCACCGTCACAGCACCTTTTGTAGAATTCATGGAGAAAAGGAGACCAACCGTCATGAAAAACAGCGAACCGCAAATGAGCAGGCCAAGTTTATCGATACTTCTCGCGCTGATCGTCGGCACTATCTCGCTTTGGCCGGTGCTTGGCGTGGCCGAAGTTCTCAAGGTGGACCAGGCGCTGCCAGCCTACAAGGCGGTCAGCGGGGTATCGGGCAACCTTTCGAGTGTCGGATCGGACACCTTGAACAATCTTATGACGTTCTGGGCCGAAACGTTCAACAAGTTTTACCCCAATGTGAAGATCCAGATTGAGGGGAAAGGCTCCTCCACGGCTCCGCCATCGCTGATCTCCGGTACCGCTCAGCTCGGTCCCATGTCTCGTCCCATGAAAGGGACCGAAATCGATGCCTTTGAAAAGAAGTTCGGCTACAAGCCGACCGAGCTCCGCAGTGCCGTGGACGCCCTGGCCGTATTTGTGAATAAGGACAACCCGATAAAGTGTCTGACCATTGCCCAAGTAGACGCCATCTTTTCCAAGTCCAGGCGCTACGGACACAAGGAAGACATCAAGACCTGGGGTCAGCTTGGCTTAACCGGCGACTGGGCCAATCGCCCGCTTAGTCTGTTCGGTCGAAACTCGGCCTCCGGGACGTACGGGTTCTTCAAGGATCACGCGCTGAAGAACGGCGACTACAAGGATGAGCTAAAGGAGCAGCCCGGATCGGCCTCGGTGGTCCAGGGGGTGGCCGTCGACCGCTACGCCATCGGCTATAGTGGCATCGGCTACACCACCGCCGGCGTACGGGCCGTTCCACTGGCAGAGAAAGAAGGCGGCACGTGCGGCGAGGCCACTGCGGCCAACGCCTATTCCGGGAAGTACCCACTGTCACGGTTTCTGTTCATCTACGTCAATCGGGCGCCAAGCAAGCGCCTTGACCCCCTCACTAGTGAGTTCATTAGGCTTGTGCTCTCGAAGGAGGGGCAGGAGGTCGTGATCAAGGACGGATTCTTTCCGATCCCTAGCTCCGTTGCTAAGGAAGAGCTGAGCAAAGCGCTCTAATGACTCACCGAGCATCTCTATGAAGGACAGCACCAACGTAGACGTACCGGGCGAGCCGCTACAGACGGCTCGCCCGTTTATTATCCCCCGCGAAAAGATTAGGCGGCGCCTCCTGCTGGATCGCCTCGCCCGTTGGGTCGTCACGCTCGGGGGGGCGGCAATCATCGTCTCCATTCTCGCAATCCTGTTCATCATTGCCTATGGGGTCTATCCCCTCTTCAGGAAGCCCACAGCGGTGCTGCTGGGAGCGCTCACCACAAGCCTCGATTCGGCCCCGCTGGCAGTTGGGGTGGATGAATACCGGGAGATCGTGTACGTGGTGACAGCCTCCGGCGTACACTTCGTTTCCGTCAAGGACGGCAGCGTGCCGGCATCCAACCGGCTGCAGGGACTGCACGGCGCCACGGTCGTCGGAACATCAGCCTTGGGACGAGGACAGTTCGCACTGGGACTCTCGGATGGGCGTGCGATCCCCGCTGAGGTCGGATTCTCGGTCACCTTCCCGGAAGGAAGGCGCCGCGTCGAAGCTGAATTAGTAACCGGCGACCCGATCGCAGTCGATCCGGATCGGCATCCGCTCGCCAGGCTCGCCTACGCCTCCACCCCCAACGGGCCCATGACAGCGGCTGCCGTCGGTCCAAAAGCTCTCATCCTCGTCACCGTCAAGGAGACGACGGCCCTGATCGGTCCATCCACGAAGGAGGAGTCACGTGAGCGCCTCACTCTGCCGGTCGAGGGGGAGATCACCCAGATCCTCCTCGATGGTCGCGGCGAGAACCTGTTCGCCGGTACCTCGTCCGGCCAGGTCATTAGGGTCGATCTGCAAAATCCGAACGACCCGAAGGTTGCCGGCGTTGTCCCTGCCACGATCCGACCGGGGATCGGCGTAAGCACGATGGGGTTCCTGATCGGGGACCGCACCCTGGTAGTGGGTGATACGATGGGCGGCGTCAGCTCCTGGCAGCTCGTGCGGGCGGATGGCGAAGAGCAGCGCCTGGCGAAGGTCCATGACTTTCTGGCCCACACGGGGCCCGTCGTCGCCTTCGCCCCGTCCCGTCGCGATAAGGGGTTTGTGACGGCGGACGCCTCCGGCATCATCCACATCCACTATGGAACCACGGGCAAGACCTTGCTGACGCTCAAGGCTGCAGATATGGGACTCAGCGCGGTCACCTTCGCCCCCAAAGTCGACGGTGTCCTGACAGTTGATGCGAAAGGGGGCTTCTCGCACTGGAGCGTGGAGAACCCCCACCCCGAGATCAGTTGGGGGAGCCTGTTCGGGAAGATCTGGTACGAAGGGTACTCTGCGCCGGCCTATGTCTGGCAGTCCACTGGAGGGACCGACGACTTTGAGGCGAAGTTCAGCCTCGCCCCGCTCATCTTCGGGACGATCAAAGGAACATTCTACGCCCTGCTCTTCGCGATTCCGCTGGCGCTCCTGGGCGCCCTTTACACCTCCCAGTTCATGCACCCGACGCTCAGGGGGATCGTGAAGCCGACCGTGGAGATTATGGCTGCGCTTCCGAGCGTCGTCCTGGGCTTCCTGGCAGGCCTTTGGCTTGCACCCCTCGTCGAACAGGTCGTTCCCGGCCTCTTCCTCATGCCGATCGTGACCACGCTCCTTATCCTGATCGTCGTCTTTTGCTGGCAATTCGTTCCCACTAGCGTCCGCAGTCGAGTCAAGGCTGGCACCGAGGTCGCCTTGCTCATCCCGATCGTGATCCTCGGAGGTTGGATCTCCTTCCAACTCGGTGGGACAATCGAGCGCCTGTTGCTGTCAGGCGACTATCGGGGCTGGCTCTTGAATGTCCTTGGGCTCACCTATGATCAACGAAACTGCCTGGTTGTGGGCATCGCCATGGGCTTCGCCGTCATCCCGATCATTTTTACCATTGCCGAGGATTCGCTCTCCAACGTGCCTCAACACCTTGTGGCCGGTTCGCTCGCGCTTGGCGCCACCCGGTGGCAGACCGCGCTGAGGGTAGTCCTGCCGACGGCAAGCCCGGGGATCTTCTCCGCCATCATGATCGGCTTCGGACGGGCGGTGGGCGAAACTATGATCGTCCTGATGGCCACGGGGAATACGCCGGTGATGGACTGGAGCATCTTCAACGGCTTTCGGGCCCTCTCGGCCAACATCGCCGTGGAGCTCCCGGAGGCGCCTGAGGGCGGGACGCTCTTTCGGATCCTCTTCCTGGCAGCCCTCCTGCTCTTCGTGATGACCTTCATCGTGAACACCGTGGCCGAACTGGTTCGCCTGAAGCTTCGGCAGAGGTATCGCGCCCTATGAAGCGATTCTGGAAGAGCGGCGATCCATTCATCTGGCTCACTGGAGGGGCATTAGCCCTCAGCCTCCTTATGGTGGCCGGGCTCGTCCTCCTGGTGCTGCTCAACGGGCTGGGCTTCTTTTGGCCGTCGCCGATTGCGCTTCTCACGCTGTCGGACGGCAAGGAGCTATTAGGCCAGGTGATGCAACGGGAGGTGATCCCGCAACCGGACGCACCCCCAGGGACCGCCACGCGCTACCGGATTCAGGTCAAGGTCGGCAATCGTGACCTGTACGGCGCCGACTTCGTCTGGGTCGAGGAGGCCATGATCGCTCGCCGCGACTCCCCTGCGGAGGCTGTCCTCATCGAGCGACGGGAGTGGGGTCATCTCTACGGCTTTCTCAAGGAGATTCGGGGGGACAACGAGCGCGCCGCAGCTAAGGGTCCTGAGCCGGCCTGGAGCGCTCTTCAGGCCCTCCTTCCGGACGCGACATCGACGCTCAAGGAGATCAGGCGGATCGAGAAAAAAGAGATCGGGGCGATCAACTTCGCTCAGGAGAAGATCCGCCTCAAGCTCAAGAAGCTGGCACTCTCGGGGCAAGAGGGAGGTTCAGAAGCAGCACGGCTCAACCAGGAGATGGAAGGTTGGGCGGCCAAATACCGCGAACAGGAGGCAAGACTCGCCACGTTCCGCCGGCTCTCCCAACATACCCTCATCGTCTCGGTCATCGACTCCAAGGAGGTGGATCTGCCGCTTCAGCAGATCGTCCGAATCGTCCGACCGAACTCGATGGGGGTGTGGTCCAAGAGCGGCGTGTATCTGTCCAGGCTCTGGGAGTTCATCTCCGGCGATCCCAGGGAGTCGAACACTGAGGGTGGCGTCTTCCCCGCCATATTCGGCACGGTGATGATGGTGATGATCATGAGCCTCCTCGTCGCACCGCTGGGTGTGCTGGCCGCATTCTACCTTCGGGAGTACGCGAAACAGGGGATATTGGTCAGTACGGTCAGGATCGCCGTGAATAACCTGGCCGGCGTCCCGTCTATCGTCTTTGGGGTCTTTGGTCTCGGCTTTTTCATTTACCTCGTCGGGGGAGGTATCGACCGGCTCTTCTATCCCGAAGCGCTCCCGACCCCGACCTTCGGGACAGGAGGGATCTTGTGGGCCTCGTTGACCCTTGCTCTCCTGACCGTCCCGGTCGTCATCGTAGCCACGGAGGAGGGACTTGCGGCTATCCCGCCCGGGATGCGTGAGGCCTCGCTGGCGCTGGGCGCCACAAAGTTCGAGACGACCTGGCGGGTCGTCCTGCCGACGGTCATGCCCTCAATCCTTACGGGACTCATCCTGGCCATGGCCCGGGCGGCCGGGGAGGTTGCGCCACTCATGATCACCGGGGTGGTCAAGCTCGCCCCGTCCCTTCCGATCGATGGCGTCTGGCCGTTCGTGCATCTAGAGCGCAAGTTTATGCACCTTGGATTCCACATCTACGACGTCGGGTTTCAATCACCCAATGTGGACGCCGCCAGGCCGATGGTCTACACTACTATACTCCTCCTTCTCCTGGTCGTTCTGGCCTTGAACCTGGCAACGATCCTGATCAGGAACCGTCTCCGAAAAAAATACGCATCTTCGGCGTTCTAGAGATAGAGAAAGTGCCTTATGATAAAGTTTGGACCTATTACTCCCTCCCTTTGTAGGGGCAGGCCTTGTGCCTGCCCAGATCGGGCGACCACTAGGGTCGCCCCTACGCCGAAGAGGATGGGGGGGACTTTCGAAGCAATGACGGACTTTATGGTGCAGAACCATGAGATTTAAAGTGGACTGTAAAAACCGACGATGACAATGGAACCGATGATCGAAATCAGGAAGTTGAGCCTCAAGTACGGCGAGAAGCTCGCCCTCCAGGATATCAGCCTCGATATCCCCAAGCATCAGGTCACGGCCTTCATCGGGCCATCGGGGTGCGGGAAGACGACGCTCCTGCGATGCCTGAACCGCATGAACGACCTCATCGACGGGGTAACAGTCAGCGGGACTATCCGGATCGGCGGACTCGACATCCATGACCCGGCCATGGAAATCACGGAACTCCGCAAGCGGGTAGGCATGGTGTTCCAGAAATCGAATCCCTTTCCGAAGACGATATATGACAACGTCGCCTATGGGCCAAGGATCCTCGGTGTACGCGGACAGTCGACGCTGAACGAGATCGTGGAAAGGAGTCTGCGGGCAGCCGCCCTCTGGAACGAGGTCCAGGATCGCCTGCGCAGCAGCGCTCTCGGCCTGTCAGGGGGACAACAGCAGCGACTGTGCATCGCCAGGGCCATTGCTGTCGAACCGGAGGTCCTCTTAATGGACGAACCGTGCTCCGCGCTGGATCCGATTGCAACGGGAAAGATCGAAGAGCTGATGGCCGACCTGAAACAACAGTACACGATCGTGATCGTCACCCACAATATGCAGCAGGCGGCCCGGGTCTCGGATTACACGGCTTTCCTTTACCTTGGCCAATTAGTGGAGTACGATCTGACCAAGCAACTTTTTGTGAAACCCTCCAAGAAACAGACTGAGGACTACATCACGGGCCGATTCGGCTAGGACACGAGGGCGGAGCCATGCAGCGTCACTTTGATGAGCAATTGCAGGAACTGAGAGAACACCTGTTGGCGATGGGGAGTCTGGCCGAGACGATGATCGTAAAGAGCGTCAAGGCGTTGATGGATCGGAGCGAGGCTCTGGTGCAGGAGGTGTTCACCCACGAGGAAGAGATGGATCAGCGGTGCATCGAAACCGATGATCGATGCTTCACCCTTCTGGCCCTTCAGCAGCCAATGGCTAGAGACCTCCGCTTCATCGCGGCAGCCATCAAGATCAACAGCGACATCGAGCGAATTGGTGACCTGGCGGTCAACATCGCGCAGGCGACTATGTCGCTCATCAGACAGCCAATCCTGAAGCCCCTTATCGATATCCCGCGGATAGCCCAGCTCTGCCAGGAGATGGTGAAGAAAAGCCTGGATGCTTTTGTGGCACAAGACCCGGAGCTCGCAAGGATCGTCATCGAATCGGACGATTCCGTCGATCTCCTGCGGGACCAGATCTTCAGAGAGCTTCTCAGCTATATGATCAGTGATCCCACCACTATTCCCAGGGCCTTAGACCTGATTCTAGTCTCACGCTACCTCGAGCGGATCGCCGATCATGCGACTAATATCGCAGAGGATGTCGTCTATATCGTTCGGGGACAGGATATCCGGGAGCGTGGCGACAAGGAGATACGAAAGGGCTTGAGACGCCCGGCCGGTATCTCACCCGAAATTCCAGGAGTTGATCGAGATGCAGCCCTTGCGGCCCACAGGCTGATGCCGGAGGAGCGTGAGTTTCTCAGTCTGATCGAATCCGCAGCGCATAATCTCCTCGATGCCGCCAGGTCCCTGGAGGCCATGTTCGAGGATTACACTGATTCCGCGGAGAAGTGGAGAAAAATCAGGGAGGCTGAGCACCAAGGGGACGCTATCACCCACAACATCATGAAGAAGCTGAACCAGACCTTCATCCCGTTCATCGACCGGCAGAACCTCCATGCCCTGACGTCAGCCCTCGATGACGTCGTGGACTTCATCGAGGCGGCCGCCTCCAGGATGGTACTCTACAAGATCGAGCAGCCGACCTCCGAATCTCGCGAGATGGTCACCCTCATTGTGGCATCGGCTGAGCAGGTCGCGAAGGCCGTCAGCCAACTGCCAAGGCTCGACACCGTGCAGGAGATCTGCGTGGAGATCAATCGGTTGGAGAACGAGGCGGACGATCTGTATCGGCGTGCGATCGCCGGCTTGTTCGAAGGAGAGCAACCGATTCTAGAGGTGACCAAGTGGAAGGAGATCTACGAATTGCTCGAAGGTGTGACCGACCGCTGTGAGGATGTAGCGAACGTGGTCGAAACGATCGTCCTCAAGCATGCGTGAGCCTGAGCCACTCATCTAACCCTGGGACCTCTAACGTCTTAGACTCCTTCCGTCGCCTCCTGCGAGGTGACTGCCGGTTTCTTGACCAGAATGCGTGCCCCGAGAATCCCGACCTCATAGAGTAGATACATCGGCACAGCCATCAGCGTCTGGTTGAAGACGTCCGGGGTGGGGGTCAGAATGGCTGCAATCGTGAAGACAGCCAGGATCGCGTACTTCCGATTCTTGGCAAGAACCTGGGGCGTGACCAGCCCTATCTTGGCCGCAAGTCCAATGACTAACGGGAGCTCAAAGACTACTCCGAAACCCAACAGGACTTTTGTGGTAAAGTCCATGTAGTTACCGATGGAGATCATCGGCTTTAGACCATGGGTCACCGCCTGCTGCTGCTGCGGATTCAACTCCGCCATCCAGGTTGTATCGTTGCCGTTGTGTTCGGTCATCCGTGCTGCCTGTTCTGTTGAGTCGAATGTGATGCAGAAACCCAGGGCCGGCGGAAACGGGAGAATCGTAATGGCTTTTCAACGATCACAAGGGCAGACGGTCAGCTTGCTGCTGGTACTCACGGACGGCGGTGACAAATGCGGCGTGGCTCCAGGTGAGCGGAGATACCGATAGCGGCCGACCGGACTGTGGATCTAGCTGCTCCGCCAACACCCCGCTTGGTAGCGCATGGGCCGCGGTCCATTCCAGGATCGCCAAAGCGGGGATCAGATCCGCCCGCCTCCGGGCCGATGCGATCAGATATTGGGCATACCAGAGCGTCGTCACGAACCAGGGATTGCCCGGCACCTGTGTGTTCTCCCGGAAATAGGGATCGTTCTCGTACCGCGCAAGTCCCCCAACCTCCGTCCGGCACCATAGCTTCGCATGCAGGTGTTTCAGCGTACTCTGCACCCTGGAATCATCGGCCGGCAGCATGCCGAAGGCAAACACGCCACATGCGCTTGCATCCACCGTACGATCCAGCACCGGCGCACCGCCATCCGGCGGGAACATCGCGCCGCGGGCAAAGCACTGGGTCTCCGGCAGGAACAGGTGACGTATCGCCGCCTCGCGCAGGGTTGCGGCGCCCGCCCGGTAATCCCCGGCAAGTTCATGCTCTCCAAAAGCTTCCACAAAATGAGCCGCCGCCATCAGACCGCCGTAAACCGCCGCCACTGTAAATGTCAGGACTTCCTGCCGTTCCTCCCAGAGGTCATAGCTCGCCAGCGGAAGCCCCGTCTTGAGATCACGGTAGTTCATCAGGAAGTTGGCGCCGTTCTTGATGAGCGGACGGTAAAGCGGGGAAATGAATTCGATGTCCCGGAACCGGCGATAGTGTTCCCACAGCGCCCATATCACCAAAGCAGTTTCATCCTCCTGGATCGGCAACTGGCCGCGCGCATCCTTGACCCAGGGATGCCAGGAACTGGCGGGCATCCCGGCAGGCGTGTATTTATGCAGGAAGTAGCCCTCGCGCTCCACCACCCCTGCACAAAATCGGAAAAACATTCTGCTGGTCTCAGGGTACTCCGCCAAGTCAAGGGCGTGGGCCACCAGCGCGCCATCTCGCGGCCACACATAGCTGTAGGTGTCGCGATTGAACTGGATATTGTCCGAATCATTGGCGGCAACAATGGCTCCGTTCCGATCAATCTGCGTGCGCATGATCAGCAGGCTGCGCCGATAGAGCCGCATCACGGCATCCGGCAAGCCTTCCACAGAAAAAGGTTCCTTGCGCGACCACAGACGCCAGTAGTCATGGGTCCGCTGGAAGAAGCGGGCTGGCCCGCGGCGGATGACCGTCCGGTTCAGCCCCTGCACCGCGTTCCAGTCTTTTCCAATGCTGATCCATAACCAGGCAATTTCCGCACCTTCCGGTTCCACGTTGATATGCAGCGCAGCCACCGAGTCCACGGAGCCCTGGGCGATGGCGTTTCCGCCGAGGTTCCCGTCCTCCGCATCCTTCCACGTGCCTTCAAATGCCTGGCGCCGCTTGTTCCCGGTGGCGAATTGATCGAACCCGTGCCGCCCGCAAAGTAAGGCATTGATCAGGAAATAGCGGTCGTTCTTATAATGCAAGAGCCCGCCCGCCTCCAGCCTCAGTGCGGCGGTATCGCCGATGTCGTTACCGCTGATGCTGAAATCAAACCCGAAGAACAGGCGAAGGCGGCGGGCTCGATTGCTGAGATTGGTCACCGTGATGCGACGCAGGTAAAGGCTGTCATGGAAGTCGACCAGGTCGTTGAAACACATCTTCAGGGCCTTTCCGGGATGCGTCCAGAGCACCCTGGTGACCAGCGTGTCGTCCAGATACTGGACGCTTCGTTCCCAGCCGTTCGGCAGCCATTCAAAAGCGCTGTCTTCCCACAGGCCCACACGAAACACCGCCCCACCGACATGGTTTTCCTGACCGACATGCGGATAATAGATATCCCGCACTAAGCCGTCCGTGTCATAGGCCACCAGGATTTGTCCGTTGCCGATTGGAATGTCACGTGCCATGACTGCTCCTCAAGCAGGGATCCGCGCCGCCGCCTCGCGCGCCGCTCCGCGGGCGGCTTCCACGGTGTGTCGTACCGCCTCTGCGGACACCCCATCCAGTGGTTCAACCTTAATAAACTCAATCGCCGTAATCCCGACAAATCCGAAGACGACCCGCAGATAGGATTCCACATGATCGAACGACTGGGTTTCCGGCGTGGTATAGTCCCCTCCCCGTGAGGAAATCACCACCATGGGCCGCCCTTTCAGCAGTCCCTCCGTATGACCGTGGACATACTGAAACAGATACCGGGGCTGCACGAGGATATCGATATACTGCTTCAATACGTACGGGACATTGAAATTCCACATGGGCGTGCTGATCAGGTAGGCATCCGCCCCCTTGAAGCGGGCGATGTGCTGCTCAATGTCCTCCCATGTTTCGCGTAGCTCGCCATAAAGCTCCTTGCCGCCAAGCAGCATGTACTTGCCATCCACCTGGCGCGCCGCCAGCACGGGCAGCGGGTCGGTAAACAGGTTGATCTCATCGATCATCCATTCCGGATGCAGCTCGCGAAAGCGTTCAAGAAAGGCGGATGCCACCTGCAGGGTTCGCGATTT
Source organism: Candidatus Methylomirabilis limnetica (assembly GCF_003044035.1). Taxonomy (NCBI): domain Bacteria; phylum Methylomirabilota (SeqCode); class Methylomirabilia (SeqCode); order Methylomirabilales (SeqCode); family Methylomirabilaceae (SeqCode); genus Methylomirabilis (SeqCode); species Candidatus Methylomirabilis limnetica. Next base: position 32,277 of record NZ_NVQC01000016.1, on the reverse strand, counting down.
TTCGCCCCGCGGGCTGGCGATAACGTGCAGAAGTTTTTTCATGGCAGCGTCGCTCCGTATCGAGTGAGGCCGTCTCGGTCATTTGCCGTAACGTTTAACGATCTCTTTCCTGACAGGGCATGTGCAGATGGGGAAGTTATCCATCGTGCTCTTATAGGCGCAGGGCTTGTCTCCGCGGCATTCGATAAGACAAATCCTATGCATGAGGCATTGATTCACGGAGCAGTATATGTGCCCCGCGCTTTTCAGGCAGGCGATGTTCCTTGTGCGCTTGGTCGCCGCCTTGATGATAGCGCCGTCGATCTCGTGTTTCATGCCCGCGGTCCTTAAGACTTGGCTCACGAGGCCCCGTCGTTCTCCGTAACGTTGTCGCTATTCAATAAGCTCAGGATGCTGTTCGGTAAAGAAAAGGAGCAACTGAAAGTAGCTCCCCATAGTATCCAAGGGGATGGATGACGTCCACGTCGTTGAAGGTGAATTACCAAGGATATAACATCTGTTTGTCCAATTGCCACTGGATTTGTGACGGACGGTAAAACCAGTCCAAATAAATCTACTTGCTTGAAAAAAGGATCATCCCACAGTTTGACATCATATTAGAACCATCCGTTCGATAGGTAACTGCTGCTGCACGTCATGAAAGGGGCGGCACTACAATCAAGTATCCAGGCGAGAAGCATGGCGAAAACGGTTAAAACATGTCTGCGCATATGCTCCCCGGTTCCTTGTGCTAACTTGTGCAACACCTCGTGTGGGATATTCTAATTGCCCACTGCTGCCCACGCAGCAGTGATTTCACTACCGCATCGCAACGAGTCTTGCGGTTAGTGCAGACCTAGCCTGCCTCCGCGGTGGGTCCGAAGATGAGCCGGCTCCTTTTCAGGACGCTTCTCGCCCCATCTATAGATCGTGCCTCTCCCTTTCCTTACGGCGACTCCAGACTTGAAGGTCTGATCATCCTTGGATGCGCGGTCGAGGCGGGAGAACCAGAAACAATCATGGTAGTCAGTGTAGTGCCCCCTCGAAAGTCAACAAGTCTTATGCCGCCTGGGAGAGTTGGTAGAACTGTTCACGCCAAGCACGAGGGGTGAGATACCCCAGGGCCGAGTGTTGCCGTTCCGTGTTGTAGCGCGCAATCCAGTCCATGATGATGCGTTCGGCCTCCTCGAAGGACTCGAAGTGATGCAGCCAGACACATTCCTGCTTCAGGGTCCGGAAGAATCGCTCGATGACCCCGTTGTACTCCGGCGAGTCGCGGAGGATGAACTCCCGGGTGATCGCGAGCTGCTGCGCGGTGCCGACAAAGAGCTGGGCCAGGAAGATGGAGCCGTTCTTGTGCCGGAGCCGCAGCCCCGCAGGCACCTGGCGGAGACCCCCATAGCGCTGGACGATCCCTTGCTCCAGCGCATCGATGGCCTCGATCGCCCGGCCATGATGGGCGAGCCGAGCGCCCACACATTCGCGACTCCCGGCATCAAGGACGCCCACCAGGGAAGCCTAGCCATCCCGGACGCACCAGATCTTCGTCGTATCGGTGGCCCAGAGTCGGTCCGGCTGGTCCACGGTCGAGCTCTCACCCATGTCGGCTTGGGCCGACGGGCAGGGCGATGCCAGCCCTTCAGTTGCATAATCCCGATGCACCGTCTTCCGATTGACCACGACCCCCTCCTTCAACCGCAGCCAGGCCCACACCCGGCGGCAGCCGAAGGTCTCCTCCCGGCCCAGGGTGCTCCGGATCCGCTGGGCCAAGCGCTTATCACGCGGCTCCTGCCGCGGTGGAGTGGGCGCCGAGCTGTGCTGCCATTTGTAGAAGCCCGCCCGCGAGACGCCCAACGTCCGACACACCAGGCTGAGCGGAGCGCCATGCGCCCTCATCTGGTCGATCTCCGCCCACGTTGGCGGATCAGCTTGGGGACGGAGAAGACAATGTGACGCTGAGGGATGGTGACAGCAAGATCATCCAGGAACCATTCACCGAATTCGATCACTCGTTTCTGATGACACGATGGGCAGAAGTGACGGCGTTTGCAGGAGAATATCCCGCGAGATGGTGGCCCTCATTCTAGCATCGGCCGAGCAGGTCGTGAAGGCGATTGGGGACCTGCCCAGATTCGTCGGGGTGGAGGAGATCTGCGTGGAGATCAATCGGTTGGAGAACGAGGCGGACGATCTGTATCGGCGTGCGATCGCCGGCTTGTTCGAAGGAGAGCAACCGATTCTAGAGGTGACCAAGTGGAAGGAGATCTACGAATTGCTCGAAGGTGTGACCGACCGCTGTGAGGATGTAGCGAACGTGGTCGAAACGATCGTCCTCAAGCATGCGTGAGCCTGAGCCACTCATCTAACCCTGGGACCTCTAACGTCTTAGACTCCTTCCGTCGCCTCCTGCGAGGTGACTGCCGGTTTCTTGACCAGAATGCGTGCCCCGAGAATCCCGACCTCATAGAGTAGATACATCGGCACAGCCATCAGCGTCTGGTTGAAGACGTCCGGGGTGGGGGTCAGAATGGCTGCAATCGTGAAGACAGCCAGGATCGCGTACTTCCGATTCTTGGCAAGAACCTGGGGCGTGACCAGCCCTATCTTGGCCGCAAGTCCAATGACTAACGGGAGCTCAAAGACTACTCCGAAACCCAACAGGACTTTTGTGGTAAAGTCCATGTAGTTACCGATGGAGATCATCGGCTTCAGATTTTCGGTTTTGTACGTCAGGAGAAAGTTCAGGGCGAACGGGAGGACAAGGTAGAAGCAGAACAGCAGGCCGCAAAAAAAGAAGACGGTCGACAGCACCACAAAGGGAAGGGCATAACGCTTCTCGTGAGCGAGTAGGCCGGGCGCAATGAACTTCCAGATCTGATAGAGGACGATTGGCAGGACTAACAAAAGGCCGGCAAAAATGGCGATCTTCATGTGCATCCAGAAGGCCTCGGCAGGCGCCAGGAAGAACAGGTCGACGGGGGGGCCCTGGCGTGGGGCGGATCGTAGGAAGGGGTAGGTCCTGGAGAAAATGAGATCGGTCGTCAGGGGGCGCTTCAGAACACGAAGGATCGTCTCCGAATAGTTGAAGGTGACAATGAACCCGATCCCGATGGCTACTATGGATATGAGGATCCGCTTTCGGAGCTCCTCCAGGTGGGAGAAAAACGCCATCTTCTCATCAGACATTCCGCGTCTCGTGCTTTCCCTTCGGCGTTTCCTCCTGGCCTACGGTCGGAAGCGTTTCAGCCTCGGCGGCTTGCGTCTTCTGCTCTGCCACCGCACCTGCCTTCTCCTCCTCTTCCGCTAGCTCGGTAGACAATCCTTCCTTCAGCTCATCAGAGGCTCGCTTGAACTCCGCCATACCTCGGCCTAGCGATCGAGCAAGGTCCGGCAGTTTCTTGGGGCCGAAGACTAAGAGCGCGATGACAAAGATTACAATCAGCTCTTGCATCCCAAGTCCGAACATCCTACGAACCCCCCACTGCGGCCTCTTTTCGATTGGTGGATCTTGCGGATCAGGTACTCTTCAATGCCACGGATTCGACGATGTTGGCCACATCTTCACATCGGTCGGTGGTCGTCTCCATCGTCTCGTAAATCTCCTTCCACTTGATAACATCCATCGGATCGTGCTCCTTGTCAAAGAGGTCGGCAATCGCCTCTCGGCTGATATCATCGGCCATGTTCTCCAGTCTATTGATCTCGATGCAATGCTCCATCACGTCGTCCATTCGCTCGAGGCTTGACACCGCTTTGACAATCTCCTCAGCCGATTTCAGGATGACCTGGGCAAGCTTCCCGGACTCTTCGGTAGGCCGTTTGATCTTGTAAAGACTCATGCGGGCAGCCGACGCCTCGATCAGGTCCATAACGTCGTCCAGCGCCACAGCCAGACCGTGAATGTCTTCGCGTTCGATGGGGGTAATGAATGTCCGGTTCAGCTTTCGGATGATCTGGTGGGTGATCTTGTCTCCCACGTGCTCGAGCTCCTCAAGTCGCTTCCAGCGTTCCTGAAGGTCCGAGTCGTGTTCATCGGTCATCTGAACGAGGACTTTTGCGCCTTCCAATATATTATTGGCTGCCTCATCGAAGAACTCAAAGAACTTCTCTTCCCGTAGGATCAGTCTGAACATACCGGGTGTGGGCTCACAGCGGTGAAGTGGGCTATCTGGACTCTGCTCGCTCGGTGATCATTCCAACCGTCTCGATGCCGGAAGATTTGATCGCATCCATCACATCGATGACGAAACCATAAGGGACCCTGGCATCGCCGCGTAAGTAGAGAACCCGCTCCTTCCCGGAACCGGTCATGGATTTAAGGCGGGTCTCAAGGTCTTTCCGGGGTACCTCCTCATTATTGACGAGGATGCGGCTGTCTCTCGTCACCGTCAAGGTGATGCGCTCTTCCTCTTTCACCTGCGACGCCTGCGCTGTCGGGAGTTGGACATCAGTCCCACGCTGGAGCATCGGGGTCGTCACCATGAAGATGATCAGCAGGACAAGGGTCACGTCCACCAAAGGAGTGATGTTGATCTCTGAAAGCAGCCGCCGATCTTTCCCACTGTTAGTCTGCATGCCCATCCTCTTTAGTCTCCATGATGGGTGGCCTGATCCAATAGCCTGTCCACCATCTCCGAGGCCGCATTGTCCATTGCCGTGGTAAAATCCTTGACCCTGCCGACAAAATAGTTGTACGCAATCACTGCAGGAATAGCCACGAACAAGCCCGCGGCTGTTGCCACGAGCGCTTCGGCTATCCCGGATGATACCGTACCAATCCCACCCGACCCCGTCTTGGCAATCGCCTCGAAGGCCCGAATGATCCCCAGAACGGTCCCGAAAAGGCCAACAAATGGGCTGACATTACCGAGCGTCGCGAGAGAGCCCAGGTATCGTTCCAGCCGGGTGATCTCCGCGGAGGTGGCCCGTTGCATAGCCCCCTTGCACGATTCGAGCCGACGCGAAAATCGCTTACCGGCGAGGTCCGGAGATTCCTGGTCGATGATGGCCAGGAGACCGGCCTGCAGGACCTTGCCAACCGGGCTGCCGGCATTCTGTTCGCACAGACGGAGCGCTTCCGCCCTTTTCCCATCCGCCACATACTGCAACCCCTTCCCGGCTACCTGTTCGGTAGCTTTCTGAGCCTTATAGTATGTATAGAACCGCTCGCCGATCACCGCGAGTGAGTAGATAGAGAATATGGCGAGGATCACCATCGTGATCCCACCGTTAGCAATAAACTGGAAGGTTCCCTGCCCCATCATGTCAGATTATCCTTCAAAATGACGACTATACACAGCTCTTTCCCCAATCTCCTCGCTTCCCTGCCAGACCACGCAGCTCGCTAATACTCGATCAAGCTGTATAGCATGGAATGGCGCCGAACGGAAGTGGATAACGAATCGGGTGAGTACGTTCGCCGGCAGCGCCTCGATCGTTATCCTGTGCCCAGCCACCGATTTGGTAAGTCGGTGTGCAGACCGATCTGATCCAGCGCCCGTCCGACGATCTGATCCACTAACTCCTCGACCGTTTGTGCCCTCTGATAGAACGGCGGCACTGGCGGAACGATTTTGACGCCCGACCTTGCCAATGTCAACATCTGTTCCAGGTGGATGGCGGTAAAGGGGCTCTCCCTCACCACAAGAGCAAGGCGCTTCCCCTCCTTCAGGACAACGTCAGCCGCTCTGGCGATCAAGGTCTCGGTGTAACCGGTAGCGATGGCCGCCAGGCTCTTCATCGAGCAAGGCGAGACAATCATCGCGGCCACGTTGGGCGAGACGTAGGAGCCGCTCGAGATGGAAGCGCCGAGGTCCCGATCGTCGTGGAAAAAGGTGGCAAGGCGCTTGAGATCCTCCATCGTGCGTCCGCTTTCTTCCCGAAGTGTCGCCTTCGCCCCTTCGGACACGATCAGATGGACGGGCAGCCTCAGTTCCTGGAGCACCTCAAGCGTCCGGATGCCAAGAACGACCCCGCTGGCCCCGGTAATCCCCAGAATATATTCCTGCTTCGCGTCGATCCGATTCACCATAGCTGTGTGAACATTCCTTAGAAAATGGCGATCAGCCGTCAGCCGTAGTCAGCCGTAGGTCGGGTTAGCGCAGCGTAACCCGACAACACTCGGCTGGCCGCTCTCTCAGAATGGCATTCTCGTGCGCCGTGGTACGACCGAGCCGTATAGGGTATTGCTCAAATATTGCAGCCAGAGAAGCATTATTGTGAAGTACCTCACATCTCGCGCGCCCTACCGGTGCGATATTCAGCTAGCGCCTCTTCAGCTAACGCGTCGAACTTTCCGGCAGCAGCATCTGCCTCAATCTGGGCATCCCAAGCAGCAGCATCGAACTCCAAGAACCAGCGTCGAAGCTTCGCGAGTTCTTCGGAAGGAAGTTGCTCGATGGCGCGCTCGATCGTCTCCACAGTTGTCACGGTGTTCTCCTTACTTGGTCACAAATATACCGCATTCTCCACCTCAGGGCCAATGCCCGCGATGAGCCGCAAGCAGCGATCCCCCGTTCCGTCCCGGCACCGCCAGTCCGCTCGATCCCGATATTCGGCGGGATGTCTTCCGGGTACAGTTCAACGACTCGTCGGGTCTTTGGGCTGGGTGCGGCTGCCCGCATCACGGAGGATGTTTACGATTTGACCCCTCAAAACGGGTACCTTGTTCTTCACGGCATCCCACACAAGCTCGTAATCCACACCGAAGTACCCATGGATCAGTCGGTAGCGCATGCCGGCCATTGCCCGCCATTCCACCTCGGGATGCTGCTCGCGAAACGCATCGGGTACTTTCTTGGCGGCTTCACCAATGACCTCCAGACTTCGCGCAAACGCCCGGCGCAAGGTTTCGTCGGCCAGCAATTGCTCCTTACTGAGCGATGCGCACTGCTCGGCCAGATAGTCTGCCTCGATGAGGATGTGACGCAGGTACTCAAGCGGCTCGAATGACATCTCTGGCCTCGGAAAGGATATAAGCGCCGAGATGGGGACTCAGCGACTCGGTCGTCACGATCTCAACACGACGTCCAAGCAGGCGCTCCAAGAGTTCCGAGAGATCGAGAAACCGGTCGTATGTTTTCCGTTCGGGCTCGAACTCGACCAGGACATCGACATCACTGTCGAGCGACGCCGCTTCCCGAACAAACGAGCCAAACAGCGCGAGCCGCCGAACCCCCAGCGCACGGATCGCGGCCTCGGCTGATTCCAGGCGTTCGATTACTTCCTTCCGGTTCCGCACGATCTCAGGCATAGGGAACCCCCTTCCCGCACAACCTACCGACCTTCGACCGGAAACCCTTTCAGCTTCAGCATACCTCTTGATCGATCCGAATCGATACGAATTCTCCGTGCCGCCGAATGTTCACGTTAAGCGGCCTGCCGCAGCTTTATGCGGCAGGCCCGCTCGAAGGCTTGGTTGGGCACAGTTGGGATAAGTTTGTTCTTGAGTGTACAACCAACAGCAGCGGCGTATCGCTTCAGCGAGCCCACCGAGGGCGCATGCTTTCCGGAGGCCTCGATCTCGGCCTGAACTCGCTCATGGAAGTACTCGGCGGATAATACTAGTAATGAAGGTTAGCACTCATACGAACTTGCGTCAATGCGAGGGCCGACTTCCTAGTGCCCAATACGGGCTGACCGGCGGTCAGGTTCGCGCAGGCGGGGGAGAAATGCGAAGCATTTTCAACACGTCGAGGAGTATGTAGGCCCGGAAGAAATCGACGATGGCATCTGGAGCGTCTACTTCGGCCCGCACACGCTCGGTCGGCTCCATGAACGACACATGCGCGTTGAGGACGAACATGGTAGATTACAACGTCATAAAATGTAACCCATGTCTCCGGACTGTTTTGTTACCTATCTCCCCGACCGGTTATTATTATGCATACATCAGCCGACCCCGGGGTTGTGGAATTGGACGATTGAGCTCCCGAGCGGTCTCGATCCACTCCTCGATCACTTCTTGCGCATTCGCAACAGCTTGCTCGTAGGTCTCTCCGTCTGCCATGCACCCAGGCAGTTCTGGGACCTCGACCACAAAGCTTTGATCCTCATCGCTCCAGTAGATCACGAGTTCATACTTAATCGACATCGCCTTCTCCTAATCGATATGTTACAAGAGTATTCCTGACCTGCTTGACTTGATACGGTTTAGCCTTTTTGCCCTTCGGTTGTAAATTGATGATCTCGGCAACGCCACCCAGGGTGAAAATATGATGATCACCCCTCACCCGTTCTTCAAAGCCAAGGCGGCCAAGTAACTTACACAGGTCGGCGAACTCGATGTTTGAGTCGGCACCGCCAGCCAATATTTTCTCCCTGAGCTTTGAATACTTCCCCATTCGATAATCCCTATTTATTTAGTCCGGCGATTTCTGATGCATAACGGCGAGTTCAGCGGCGGCGTTTACGCCATCCCTGGAACGATTTGTTAGGCACATCCTCTTTGTGTATCAAGCTTAAATGGTCGCTGTCCCTATTATCCGTTCAACGGAAATCGATCGACTTGATCTGCTCGACCATGACAAGACCGGTGGTATCTTGGCCTTCAGGAATCGACACGTGGAAAGGGTGGTACTGTGTCCGGTTGAAGCCTTTGTTAGGCATCAGCCGCCTCCGGCTTATGCCGCTCGCAGTAGGAACTCTACTTTCACAGCGTCGAACGGAAACTCGATGCGCCCATCGGGTACGCGGCTCAGCACCCCAGCCTCCAGGAGTGCTGTCACGTCGCCATGGACGGCTTTCACATCGCGCCCAACCCGACGCGCGGCCTCGCGGATCGATACGGGGCCGGCCCCACAAAGGGCTTTGAGAAGTCCCCACCGCTTGGCCGTCAGCACCTCCCAGAGCAGTTCCGGTGTCGCGAAGCTGATGCGCGCCTCGCGCTCCGCGCGCCTAGTTTTCATTGTACTTGCGGCATCGGCCAACGTGCCTTTGAGAGACCGAACTTCAAGAACGACCGTGTTCATGATTCCACCTCGCCACGTCCGATTCGAAATCGGTCATCAGTTGATCCGGCGTAGAAAAGTTGTAAGGCTCTTGGGCTGCTTCGGTGTGTCGGTGATCACCTGTTCCTCGTTCGTTGTCGTAACGCAACACGCATTTCCCACCAACGACATAGGCCAGCCGGTACTTCAATTCATGCGTCGACGGCGGAACCGGTTCCGGAACTTGCCAAATCACCACCTCGACGAATGCGTCGACGGCAACAACTACTCGGCGGTGAAGCAGGGGCACTGCCTTCATGTTGGAGAGAATACCAACACATAGGGGCGGTGTCAATCACTCTAACGGCCGCGGAGGATCTGATGTCGAACCGATGTTCAAGCTGAGCGGCGGTCAGGTTAGCGCAGGCGGGGGAGAAATGCGAAGCATCTCCAACCCGTAGGGGAGTATGTTGGCCTGGAAAAAATCGACGATGGCATTTGGAACGTCTACTACACCGGCCCGCTGAAACTCGGCCGGCTCCATGAACGACATATGCGCATCAAGGATGAATATGGTAGATTAGCACGCCACAAAGTGTAACCTATGTCCCCGGACTGTTTTGTTACCTATCTCCCCGACCGCTCAGACTTTGGAGACTCAAGCATGAATCGCCTGTGCCACCAGCCGCACCCCCAGCGCCCCACAGACTTTCGCGATGGTGTCGTAGCGCGGCTTTGCATTGGGTCTGAGCGCCTTGTACAAGGCTTCGCGGGTCAGTCCCGATGCCTTGGCAATCTCACTCATGCCACGCGCCCGAGCGATGTCTCCCAAGGCCGACGCCAGCAAAGACGAATCGTTCGCTTCTAGAATATCCGTCAGGTACGCCGCAACTGCCGCCTCGCTGTCGAGATACGGCGCGGCATCAAACTCGGGCAAGTCAGCCACCTTGATACGTTGGGGCATGGTCATCTCCTTCACTCAATCCAATAGCGCCGCCAATGCCTTGGCGCGCTTGATGTCAGTCTTCTGGGTACGCTTGGAGCCGCCAACGAGCAATACAATCAACTGACCGCCACGCTGCGCGAAATACATGCGCCAGCCCGCGCCGACATGAATGCGCATCTCTGACACCCCGTCGCCAACCGGCTCCACGTCCCCCATCAAGCCGCGCTCCAGGCGCTTGATGCGCGCCGCAACCACCCCGCGCACCGACGCATCGGACAGACGTCCAGCCATTCGGTAAATTCGGGCATGGGTTTGATCAAGAACATGGGAAGATTGTAATCGAACGATTACAACTTGTCAACGATCATTCACTCCACCACGACACCTGCGCAGGCGGGGTCGAACGACAAAGCTCAGCGACTGGCACGGCTTTTTGTGCCAGTCGCTGGAGTGATCTGCTATCTGCTGTTACGAGAAGTGAGAGATCAGAAATTGCTCGACGAAACCGATCACGCTGCTTACATCAGCGGGATCGATCTTTGTCCATTCCGCATGCATTGCGTAGTCCCTGATCTTTGGCATCGTGCCGAGAAGAGTCTTCTGGGCGCCACCTACCAGGCCCTTTGCTTTGAGAGCGTTGACGACGTCCTGCATGGATCGATCGGCAGTATCGATTCGATGCCGGGCGGCAAAACGTTTGAGGACATCCTCGAGGGCAGCACAGGCGAGAACGGCTGCAACATCCTTGTGGCCTTCGGCCAGAGAGCGCTTTGCCAAGCCGACGAAATCTCCGAAAATCTCACCAGAGATGGCCGTCTCGAGATTGAAGATGTAGCCACCGTCATAATCAGTCTTTGCGGCACGGAACACTCCCTTTGCGGCCTCAACGTCGGACCCCCAGCCTGTGAAGTTGTTGTAGACACGCTGAAAGTTCTGAAGGTGAGCCGATTCTGCGCCAAAGGCTCGCTGGAGTAGATTGAGGACGCTGGTCGCCCACTCATACCACTCCCCGCTGGGGCTGTTACCCGAGGGTTGGACTCTCGCCATCTGGCGTTCAAGCTCCGTAAACCGCCTGGCGGTCACGTCCCCTTGTTGCATCAACTATCCATGAATCGGTCTAACACCAAGCTCACCAGCGGCAATGGAGCGTAGCGAAATTGCCATCAGGTGCAGTGTCTTGTTGGCCATTTGATTTCATCGCTTTATTGCCCGGATGTCTGCGGCTCGCTTCTCTAGTACCTCTGCTTCCTTTTCCCGGCCGGTTTTTCGAAAGAGCGCCGCCATATTCTCAAGGCTTATGGCCACATCGGGATGATTCGGGCCGAGGGCCTTCTCCCGGATCGCCAGTGAGCGCCTGTAGAGCGGCTCAGCCTGCGCGTACTGGCCTTGGGTGTGGTAGATCTCTGCGAGGTTGTTCAGGCTCGTGGCGACAGCAGGATGATTCGGGCCGAGGGCCTTCTCATAAATCGCCAGTGAGCGCCTGTAGAGCGGCTCAGCCTGCGCGTACTGGCCTTGGGTCTTGTACAGCAAAGCGAGGTTATTTAAGCTCGTGGCCACAGCGGGATGATCGCGCCCAACCGCTTCCTCGGCGACCGCCAAGGCCTTTTTCGCCACGACCACCGCGCGGTCATAGTGTCCTTGCTTGTACAGCGAGGTGGCCTCATCATTGAGCGTCTCCCATTCGATGCCTTGCGCATGGACGGCGGCGCCTATCCCGAACGCGAACAGGAACAGCAACAATGAGGTCATGATTATCTTCACGGTCGCTCTCCCTTGCATGGATAACGTTGCGGATTAGGCGCGAGCTATTGCGAGTCGCCTGCAGCCGTCTTGTTCGATGATTCTTTCCTTCCACACTCGTCTTTCAGAGCGAAGATCGACGCCACAGCTACTACTATGGTGGTCACATTGATGACTGACCAAATCTGCCTTGTCAGGTGAACTCGGATGATGGGATTGTAAACCACCGCGGTAACGCCGAGAACCCATACCCAACCCTGCTTCCCTTGGGCAAGCGCCTGAATCGCGAGATAGGCAAAGACAGCACAGCACACCCAACGCAGAAGGATGTAATATCCGTAGGGATTGTCCGGGCTGAGCGCCCATAGCAGCATCGCGCTCGTGACGACTTGCGGTATCCAGATTCGTTTCATGATCTCATCGCTGAACGTCAGCGCTCACGCGCGGCCGCTCACAATCACCAACAAGGCCGTCGCGTGCAGCGCCCTGTTAGAGTGCCCAAAGGTCATATCACGATCTCATAGGTCTCATCCCATCTGCTGTGTTGCCCAGACGGACTCGGCCTAGGTCCAGGAAAGGTGTCGTCCAGGGTGACCAATCCACTCATTCGGGGAACATCTACACGTCTCCACTCAGGAAGCCCCCCGGACGAGCTACCGCCTCCAACTTGGTGGACCAAGAGTTGCTCGGCACCACCGTTGCGTCCATACACGTGTGGCTCCGCTACACGGTGATGACCTCCGCAATCGAACTCGATCATCTTCCTGTTCCGGATGGCGTTAACGAGTTGCTGATTCATGTGTTTCACATTTCCGCACAACAGATATTAGCCGACACTTCTTGGACGGACTCTACGATAGTGATGCATAAAATGCAATACGATACTAGTGACGTAAAAACAAAGAGATAGGGGTGTGTCATTGACCCTAAAGTCCCCCCCCCCCCCCCCCCCTTCCCCCCCCAGGGGGGAAGGGAAAGTTGAGGGGGGACTTTCGAAGCAATACCCCATGCGCCTGCGGTGCGCCCATGGGCATGAAAGTTGGTAGCGTGCACCCTCCATCCTCCTCCCCTTTGTAGGGGCAGGCCTTGTGCCTGCCCGGATTGGGCGACCACAAGGGTCGCCCCTACGCTGAGGCCAGGGGACTTACTGGGCAATGCGGACGATGATATCCGACACTTCAGGCGTGGGCATGTGGCCCCCTTCAACCCGGATCTCTGGTGGTTGGCGGGGTACTTGCGGGTATTCGAAGACCTGGGTATCGATGAGTGGCGGCGGCCGGCGGCGCCATCACCTCTACGAGATTCGGGGGTGGCATGCGGTCAAACGGGGTGTAGTCGAAGCGGGCGGGTGTGGCATTCGCACGGTCCAGAAACTTCTCGGCACGCAGACGTCAGCACAACGATGGTCTATACTCACGTGCGGGGCGGAGGGCCTATGGGCTTGGCCCGAGCACGGCTGCCAACTCCTGATGGCTGTTCGCTAAAGTCTGCCCTCAGACCTGCCGATGGAGCGGATCGATGCCAAAACGCAGAAGCAGGGTTCGTAGCCTGCCGAGTGGGAGTCCGACCACGTTTGTAAAGCTTCCTTTGATCCCCTCGATGAAGGTCCCGGCAGCACCCTGGATCGCGTAGCCACCGGCCTTATCTAACGGTTCGCCCGTCTGCACGTAGGCGTCAATCTCCTCGCTCGTCAAAGCGCGCATCCGCACCTCGGTCACCTCGTGTCCTACCTCGGTTCTACCATCGCTGATCTCCACGAGGGCGAGGCCGGTCACCACGAGATGACTCCGACCGCTCAACAGGCGTAGAAACCCGCGGGCCTCGCCTTGATCTTTCGGCTTACCCAGGAGGCGACCGTCACATTCGACGATGGTGTCGGCACCAAGGACCAACCCCTCCCCCACCCGAGCTGCCACCTCGGCCGCCTTTAGAAGAGCTAGGCTTTCGGCGTGGGATGCCGTCGTCGTCCCGGGAAGCGGACCCGCTTCGGAAACTAAGCTTGGGATGACTCGGTACTCGACCCACAGCGCCTGTAGCAGCGTCTCTCGCCGGGGCGAAGCAGAGGCCAGGATAATCACAGCTTCCGATAGACCAAGAAGGCCAGGCCGATGCCCAGCAGGCTTGAGAGATTGATCTTCACGGTGAAACCGAAGGAAATGCTCAGTATCTTCAGGTCGAGGGTTGCGGGCGGGGAGAGACCGGGATGGATCCCCTTGCTGAAGATCTTTTCCAGTGTCCCGCCGGGCGCTATGGTGGCGATCACCTCTCCTATCACGGTGCCTATCAATGCCCCCAATATGAGGATCACCAACAACACGACTACGCTGTCACTTCGTTTAGCCAATCGATCCTCCCATGTGGCTCCCTGGAAGCTGTCAGCTTTCAGCCGTCAGCGATCAGCTTTCAGTACCAGGCGGAAGAAGGAACACCTCATGCGGCCGCAGCCGCACCACGGCTCACGAAAATGCCATTCTGAGAGAGCGGTCAGCCGAGTGGTGTCGGGTTACGCTACGCTAACCCGACCTACTTCACCCTTCGACACGCCCATGGCGAACTGCTGTCTTCCTTAGAAAATCCCCCCCACCCGTATCCTCCCCCTCCGAGGGGGGAGGAGTCCGCGTAAGAGGTCCCTTCCCACCCATGAGAGCCTGCCCCGGACTCGATCCGGGGGGGAAGGTGAGGATGGTGGGTGAAGTTGCCTTTTCGTACGCCGTGGTGTGCCGGTGGCACATGGGCTGTTCCTTAGAAAATAGCGGTCAGCCGAGTGGTGTAGGATTACGCTGCGCTAACCCGACCTACAGTTGAATGCTATATCCTAAGGAATATCAGGATCTCCTGCTAGCGCTATCCTGCGCCTGGTGTTCGATAATACTGGACGATGGCGTCAACCAGGGATGGGATGGTGTAGTGCTCCGGGACGATGTCGATCGGTAGACCGAAGCCTTCGGCTGTCTTTTGTGTGATAGGGCCGATACACGCAACGCGTACTCCGTTGCAGATCGCCTTGAGGTCTTCCTTCGCTAGCGCCTCCACGAAGTTGGTGACGGTGGAGGAGCTGGTAAAGGTGACGAGGTCGATCTTCCGGTCCTGGAGAAGCGGCTTCAAGACTTCCCTGGCAGTACTCGACTGTATTGTCCTGTAGACAGGCACGACCTCAACGGTTGCGCCCCGCCGCTCCAGATCCTTCGGCAACAGATCCCTCGCGACTTCGGCCCGTGGCAGGAGGATCTTCACCCCTTGCAGATCATACGGCTTCAGCGCCTCGATGACCCCTTCGGCGCGGAATTCAGCCGGGACTACGTCGGGGATCACGGCATGTCTCTCTAGTGCTTCGGCGGTTGCAGGTCCGATAGCACAGATCCTGGCGGCGCCCAGACGTCTGGCATCCTGGCGACGCTCCCGTAGCCTGCGGAAAAAGGCATCGACGCCGTTCGCACTGGTAAAGATCACCCACTGATAGCTTTCGAGCCGCCCGATAGCCTGATCCAACGGCTCCCAGCTCTTGGGTGGCACGATCTCAATGAGGGGAATCTCCAGAACCTTCGCCCCTTGTCCCTCCAGCAACTCGGCAAAGCGACCCGCCTGCTCACTGGTCCTGGTCACAAGGATCCGCTTCCCGAAGAGTGGCCGCCGCTCGAACCAGTTCAACCGCTCCCGAAGCCGGACGACATCGCCGACCACCAGGACTGCCGGCGGCCCAAGTCCGCGCATCTGGACAAGCGCCACGATGTTCTCGAGCGTACCGGCTACCGTTTCCTGCTCGGGCTTGGTGCCCCAGTGCATGACAGCGGCAGGCGTCTCCTTGGACCGACCATGCCCGAGAAGCTTGTCAATGATAGTTGGAAGATTGCCGGCACCCATCAGGAATACCAACGTTCCGATGCCGGTCGCCACCTTGTCCCAGGCGATTACCGACGTCTGTTTCGATGGATCCTCATGTCCGGTCAGAATGGTCACTGTCGAGGCATAATCGCGGTGAGTGAGGGGGATGCCTGCATACGCCGGTACGGCAATAGCGGAGGTGATGCCTGGAACGACCTCGAAGGGGATACCTGCATGGAATAGCTCCTCCCCTTCTTCTCCGCCCCGCCCGAAAATGAATGGGTCGCCCCCTTTCAGTCGCGCTACTACCTTTCCGGTCAGCGCCTTGTCGATCAGCAGACGGCCGATCTCCTCCTGTGTGGCCGCTTCGGCGTTGCCGCCCTTCTTGCCGACGTAGATCAGCTCGGCGTCAGCCTTCGCATAGGACAGGAGACGCGGGTTGGCGAGGTAGTCGTACACAATCACATCAGCCTCGCGGAGACATGCGACACCACGCAGAGTAAACAGGCCGGGATCACCCGGCCCCGCGCCAATGAGATAGACCTTCCCCGTCATTTGCCCCTCTCTAAGAGCTGGGGATCAATCTCTCGAAGGATCTCCTCGGCTCCAGCGGCGAGCAGCGCCTCCGCCAACGCCTGCCCTGCCTGCTCGGGCGCACTGGTCTCCCCCCGAATGGCTTGTCTGACCATCCGCTTGCCGTCCAGGCTGGCGACCATTCCAGTGAGACCGAGCGTCGTTCCTTCAATGTGGCCGAAGGCGGCAATAGGGGTCACGCAGCTCCCGCCCAGGCGCCGCAGGAAGGCTCGTTCCGCCATCGTGACCTGTCTGGTCTCGCGATGATTGAGCGTCTCGATAAGATCGGCCACTCGCTGATCGTCCTCCCGGATTTCGATCGCCAGCGCTCCCTGGCCAATAGCCGGCAGACACAGATCCGGCTGCAAACACTCAGTAATCCGATCCTGCAGACCAAGGCGGATGAGCCCGGCGGCCGCCAGAACCACGGCCTCGATGTCGAGCGTCTCAAGCTTCTTCAGCCGTGTCCCCACATTACCGCGGAGGGGAACGATCTGGAGGTCTTGGCGACGATGCAGGAGCTGGACCTGTCGGCGCAAGCTGCTGGTTCCAATTCTGGCGCCATGGGGGAGTTCGGTAAACCGAAGGCCGTTCCTCGCAATAAGCGCATCGAGCGGGTTTTCGCGGCACATGACGGCCCCCTCTCGAAGACCTGGCGCCAGCTCCGCAGGCAGATCCTTCAGGCTGTGGACCGCAAGGTCGATCCGGCTATCGAGCAGGGCCTCCTCGAGCTCCTTCACAAAGAGGCCCTTTCCGCCGGCTTGCGAAAGGACCGCACCGAGAAACTTATCACCGGAGGTCTGGATAGGAACAATGACGACTTGCAGGCCAGGCCATTGCCGGCTCAGGCCTTCCGAAACGAGCCCCGCCTGGCACAGCGCCAGCGGACTCCCACGCGTACCCAGCTTCAGCATATTTCACCTCGCACCCGTACATTGGCGCAGCAAGCAGCGCCCCTACTCCTCCCTGATGCCGAAGAGCCTCCGCAGTACATTTACGTAGAGGTGGCCCTCTTTCAGGGACGACTGGCGTTTCAGCTCTGTCGTCGGCTCGTGCAGGATCTTGTTCACGATCGAGCCGGTCATGAGGGAGATAGTATGACGCTCCTCTGGAGTCAAGTCTTGCAGTTTCGCAAAAATCTTTTGGAGTTCCTCCTCGCGGATTAATTCCACCTTCTTACGCATGGCGACGATAGTCGGGACGACATGGAGGCTCGTAAGCCACTCGGCAAACTGCCCGACCTCCCGGTCGATCAACGCCTCCGCCAGATCCGCCTCGCGCTGCCGCTCGAGAAGATTGGCCTGCACCACCCCCTGGAGGTCATCAAGATCATAGAGGTACACATTATCGATCTCGTTGGCCTTGGGATCGACATCCCTGGGAACGGCGATATCGATTACGAAGATCGGACGATTACGGCGCTGCAGGACAATCTCCTGGAGGTCAGCCTTGGACAGGATATGATGCGGGGCTCCGGTCGAACTGATAACGATATCGGCATGGACCATCTCCGACTTGGCGTGATCGAACGGAACGGCCCGGCCGCCCCATCGCTCGGCCAATTCTACCGCACGATCGAAATGCCGATTGGTCACGATCACCGTACTCACACCATCAGCCAGCAAGTGCTTGGCCGACAACTCCGACATCTTTCCTGCCCCGATCAGCATGATAGTGCGGCCCGACAGGTCGCCGAAGATCTTCTTAGCCAGCTCGATGGCGGCGGTGGAGACCGAGACGGCTAAGGTTGCAATCCCGGTCTCGGTCCGCACCCGCTTCGCGACGCGCAACGCCCTCTCCATAAGGGCATTGAGAATCGGGCCGGTGGCATCCCGTTCGAGGGCGATCGCGTACGCCGCCTTCACCTGGCCCAGGATCTGAGATTCACCAATCACCATCGCGTCAAGGCTCGACGAAACACGGAAGATATGCCGAATGGCCTGATCGGCCGTCAACAGATACATAGAGGACTCGAAGGCCTGCAACGGAAGCTTGTGCCGCTCGGCCAGGAACTCCACAAGGAACTGACGCGCACCATCTACGTCGTCCACGACAGCGTACGTCTCCACCCGGTTGCAGGTGGAGAGGATCATCCGCTCTTCTATCTGCCCGCATCCGCCGAGCTGCTCCAGGACTTCCGGTAGCTCCGACTCCGGGACGTGAAACTTCTCCCGGAGTTCAATCGGCGCTGTCTTGTAGCTCAGACCGAGGACAATGATTTCCATTAGAACGCGTGCGTCCCTCTGATGATAAGATTCGCTGCGAGGGAAGCAAAGGCAACCCCGCAGAATCCGATGATCGACAGAATGGCGGCCTTCCGGCCCCGCCAGCCCCCTGCCAGTCGTCCATGCAACAGGGCCGCATAGAAGACCCATGTGATGGACGACCATATCTGTCTGCCGTCCCAGGACAGGAAAGAACCCCACACGGAATAGCTTACCAGCACACCGCTCAACAAGCCAAGGGTCAGCAGCGGAAAGCCCAGCACGAGACTGAAGTAGCTCAGGTCGTCGAGGAGCTTCAATGAGGGAAGGCGCTCGAAGAGTACTCCTGGATGCTTGGATTTGAGCAGCCATTCCTGGACCAGGAACATCACTGCCCCGCAGCAGGCGAGGGCAAAGGCGGCGTTTCCGAGGAGGGTCAGGATCACGTGCATCCAGACCCCGAAGTGCTTCAGCGGCGGGGAGAGGGTTTCAATCGTCTTGGGCAGGGCGGCCGATGCCCCGAGCAGGAGGAGTACCAGCGGGATCGCAAACGAGCCGATCACCTTACTTTCGTAGTGCGCCTCGGTGACGAGATACACAGCAACCGTCGCCCACGCATAGAAGGCGAGCCAATCGGCAAGATTGGCCGGCGGGCGGCCCTGTTGGTAGAGATGAACCGCCAGTGCCCCCGTATGCAAAACAAACCCGGCCCGGGCTAGGATGCCCGCGACCTTGAGGAGCTTGCCGGGCCGCGCTGCAAGGGAGCCCATATACGCCAGACTCGCGCTCAGGTAGAACAGCAATGCAAGGTACGTGAAGGTGAGTTCCATCGTCGTTTCGAGAGCCGATCCCCGAAGGACCCGTCGCTATCCTCTACGGGGCTCTCCGACGCCTCCCCCCTCCCCGGAGGCCCTTGACCTCCTCAACGAACTGACGGACGTCTTTGAACTGGCGATAGACCGATGCAAAGCGGACGTACGCCACCTCATCGATTTCGTAAAGCCTTTCCATGATCAGCTCACCAATCTCAGTAGAAGGCATTTCGCGCTCCGCCTTCTCCGCAAGGCGGCCCTCAATCTCATCGACAATCTTCTCGAGCTGGACGACGCTGACAGGCCGCTTCTGGGTCGCTTTGAGCAATCCCCCCAGAACCTTGTGCCGGTCGAATGGTTCCCGGCGTCCATCCGCCTTAATGACCATGAAGTGGATCTCACCGATCCTCTCATAGGTAGTGAAGCGCTTGAGGCACTGCTGGCATTGGCGTCGGCGACGAACCACCGCGCCATCCTTGCCCTCACGAGAATCGACGACCTTTTCTTCAAGACTGCCACAGTAGGGACACTTCACAGGCGAGCCCCTTGGAGGATCCTACGCCAGGTGGGGAGAGGAGAGGGCAAGCTGCTCTCGGTACAACGGGAAGGAGTCGCACAACTCTTTCACACGGGCCGCGACCCCAGACAGAGCCGCAGTGTTCGAGGCATCTTTCAGAACGTCGGCAATGAGGTTCGCGATCTCCCTCATCTCGCCTTCCCGCATCCCCCGAGTCGTCACGGCCGGCGTCCCGATCCGAATGCCGGAGGTCACGGTCGGCTTTTCCTCATCGAAGGGGATAGCGTTCTTGTTGGCCGTGATCCCAGCCTGATCCAGCGCGATCTCAGCCGCCTTCCCCGTCAGCCCTTTCCCTCGCAGATCGATCAGGAGGAGATGGGTATCGGTCCCGCCGGAGACCAGACGGAAGCCGTGCCCTTGCAGCGCCTCCGCCAACGCCTTCGCATTCGCCACGATCTGGCGCTGATAAGTGGCAAACTCCGGCGAGAGCGCCTCAGCAAACGCCACCGCCTTGGCCGCAATAATGTGCATCAGCGGACCGCCCTGCATCCCGGGAAAGACCTGCTTGTTCAGAACCGGGGCATACTCCGCCTTACACATGATCATCCCACCTCGCGGGCCGCGAAGGGTCTTATGGGTGGTGGTGGTGACGAAGTCGGCGTAGGGAATGGGACTTGGGTGAAGCCCGGCCACGATCAGCCCGGCGATGTGGGCGATATCGACCATGACGAGCGCGCCGATCTCTTTCGCAATCTCGCCAAACCTCGCGAAGTCGAGGATTCTGGGATAGGCGCTGGCGCCGACTACGATCAGCTTGGGCCGGTGTGTCTTCGCGAGAGATCGTAGCGAGTCAAAGTCTATCTGCTCCGTCGCCCTATCTACACCGTACGGGATCACCTTGAAGAAGCGGCCGGAAAAGTTGACCGAGCTGCCGTGGGACAGGTGGCCCCCGTGGGACAGGTTCAGCCCAAGGATGGTATCCCCGGGCTCCAGGACAGCAAAGTAGACGGCCATGTTGGCCTGCGTGCCGGAGTGCGGCTGGACGTTGATATGGTCGGCGCCAAAGAGCCGCTTGGCTCGCTCGATCGCCAAGTTCTCCGCCATGTCAACAAATTCGCACCCACCGTAGTAGCGGCGTCCCGGGTACCCCTCGGCATACTTGTTGGTGAGCGTAGAGCCGGCCGCCTCCATCACCGCAGCACTGACAAAATTCTCCGAGGCGATCAACTCCAGCTTGGTGGCCTGACGCTCGGTTTCGAGCCGAATCACTTCAGCAATTTCCGGGTCAACATCGATAAGACGCTTCACGCTCTGGCTCCCTTGATAGACTATGAAAAAGATGCGTCAAATTCACGCAAATAGTAATCCCATGGCCTTCTCCTGTCAAGGCAAAATGGGTTGAAAGAGAGGCGTTTTGTGGGGACGATCTCGGGGGATACCGTGAGGGAAGCGTCTGTAAAGGTGGGTCACACCAGCGAAGGGTGGAGCATCTCCTCCGCTTCCCAGGAATCCAGGGGATCGTGCTCGTCCCACTTGTAGGGAAGCTGGACGAGGGTGCCTGGAGTGGTCGCCGTCTCCAGGACGTGGAGCGCGTCGAGAAGGATCCGGGTCTGCCCCTCCGGGTCACACGGCTTACCGGCCTGGTGACCGAGGGGAAAGTTCACGAAGACGGCGCGGGGAGGTTTGACAGAGGAGGTGATGTCGAGGGCAGCGGAAAGCATGAGGGTTGGGATACCGGCCTCCTCGATCGCGCGGGCGAACAGTCCCACGGACTGGTGGCACAACTGTCAGACCGGGACCAGGAAGGCCGCATCGACGCTCATCTCCTGTAGGCGCTCGATCAGATGCGGCGCCATCTCTTTCTGGAGCCTGGTCCGTGTGAAGATTCGTCCCATACAGGTGAAAGCGTACGGCGCGAGCTCGCCGATGTGCCCCTGGGCCTCCAACTGCCTGAACCGATCGAGGGGGAAGATCGTGTTGAGGTCTTTGACGTCCCGGGCGTTCTTGGAGTAGTGGGAGATTCGGAGGTCGGCAAGATCGGCCGTTTTCGGGATCTCTCTGAAGGTCAGGTCGTTCTTGACGGGATTGAACGGCTCCTGTGTGAGGTGGTACATCCCCCCGGAACTGATCAGAACAATCCGACAGTCCCGAACCGGCTTGAGCATCGGCGCCCACGGGCTCGCGAGATTGACCGTCCATTGGTAAGGCGGATCGTTCGGATAGAGCCGCCGAATCTGTTCGATATACGGGACCGGTGCCATGGATCACTCCGTGATAGCTGGTCAGCTCTCAGCTGTCAGCCATCAGCAGTTATGACAGGGAGCGCTAACTAGATTGCATTCTCACACAGCATCTCAAGCAACTTCCCCCTTTACGAAAGGGGGATTGAGGGGGATTTTCTGATGGTTCAAAACCCCCCTGACCCCCCTTTACGAAAGGGGGGGGAAGCTATTTTGTGCTCCCCGTAATATGGCAAACACGCACTGCTTGCACGCGCTCTGGCATCTGCTTGATCTTGCTGAAAGCTGACTGCTGATAGCTGAAGGCTTCTGTTAGTCCTTACTCAGGATCAGTTCTCCTCGAGCTGCATCGACTCTCACGGTGTCGCCTTCGGCAAACTCATGCTCCAGCAGCCGACGGGCCAGCGGGTCCTGCAGCACTCGCTGGATGGCTCGCCTGAGCGGACGCGCCCCAAAGACTGGATCGTACCCTTCCCTGGCCAGGAACTCTTTGGCCTGCTCCGTAACCTCAAGACCGAGTTTCCGCTCGGCAAGTCGCTTCGCCACATGCTTGAGCTGGATCTCCACAATCGCTTTGATCTGGGCCAGCGAGAGGGTGTGGAAGATCAGCATCTCATCGACGCGGTTGAGAAACTCCGGCCGGAAGTGGTCCTTCACGGCCTCCATAACCCGTCGTCGCATCTCCTCGTCATCACGGCCGCCCAGCTCCTGGATAGCCTGGCTGCCCAGGTTGCTGGTCATAATAATGATCACGTTCTTGAAGTCCACGGTCCGCCCATGGCCATCGGTCAGGCGGCCGTCGTCCAGGATCTGCAGCAGGATGTTGAAGACGTCGCTGTGGGCCTTTTCGATCTCGTCCAGGAGCAGGACAGAGTACGGGCGACGCCGGACCGCCTCGGTGAGCTGGCCCCCCTCCTCGAACCCCACATACCCCGGCGGCGCGCCGACCAGGCGGGAGACCGTGTGTTTCTCCATGTACTCGCTCATGTCCAGGCGGACCATCGCGCGCTCATCGTCGAACAGGAACTCAGCCAGCGCCCGGGCGAGCTCCGTCTTCCCCACCCCAGTCGGCCCCAGAAAGATGAACGAGCCTATCGGCCGATTCGGATCCTGGAGCCCCGAGCGGGCGCGGCGGATTGCATCACTCACCGCGGTGATCGCCTCGTACTGCCCCACTACCCGCTCCCTGAGCTTGTCCTCCATAGTCAGAAGCTTCTGCGTCTCCCCCTCCAACATCCTGGTGACCGGAATCCCGGTCCACTTGGAGACGACTTCAGCGATGTCTTCCTCATCGACCTCCTCCTTGAGCATGGCGCCATCCTGCTGGACCTGCTCGAGGCCGCGCTTTTCGGATTCCATCTCCTTCTGCATGGAGGCGACCAGGCCATAGCGGAGCTCGGCGACCTTCCCCAGCTCTCCCTGCCGCTCGGCCATCTGCTCCTGGAGTTTCGCCGCCTCAGTCCGCTCCTTGAGGCTCCTGATCCGCTGGATGAATCCCTTCTCCTGTTCCCAGCGGGCCTTGAGCCCTTCCTCTTTGGTCCGGATCTCCGCAAGCTCGTCTGCCAAACGCGCAAGGCGCTCCTGCGACTCCGGATCGGTCTCTTTCTTCAGGGCCTCGCGTTCAATCTCGAGCTGTCGGGCTCGCCGACTGAGCTCATCCAGCTCTGTCGGCATACTGTCGATCTCCATCCGGAGGCGTGATGCCGCCTCATCGATCAGGTCGATCGCCTTGTCCGGCAGGAACCGGTCGGCGATGTACCGGTTGCTGAGAACCGCAGCAGACACCAGCGCCGAGTCCTTGATCCGGACGCCGTGGTGGACCTCGTACCGCTCCTTCAGACCACGGAGGATCGAGATGGTATCCTCTACTGACGGCTCACCGACCAGGACCGGTTGGAAGCGTCGCTCAAGCGCGGCGTCCTTCTCTACCCGCTTGCGGTATTCGTCCAGTGTCGTGGCCCCCACGCACCGAAGCTCACCTCGGGCCAGCGCAGGCTTGAGCATGTTCGAAGCATCAATAGCCCCCTCGGCCGCGCCAGCCCCAACAAGGGTATGCAACTCGTCGATGAAGAGGACGATCTGCCCCTGCTGTTCAGTGACCTCGCGCAGGACCGACTTCAGCCGGTCCTCGAACTCCCCACGGTACTTGCTCCCGGCCACAAGTGCGCCGATGTCCAGCGCCATGACGCGCTTGTTTTTCAGTGACTCCGGCACATCCCCGTTGACGATCCGCTGCGCCAGCCCTTCCACGATGGCAGTCTTCCCCACGCCAGGCTCGCCGATCAGGACCGGGTTGTTCTTGGTCCGACGCGCCAGGACCTGGATCACCCGGCGGATTTCATCGTCCCGACCGATGACCGGGTCTAACTTCCCTTTTCTAGCTAGATCGGTCAGATCGCGAGCGTACCGTTCCAGCGCCTGGTACTTCTCCTCTGGAGCCTGGTCGGTAACGCGCTGGCTGCCGCGGAACTCCTGCAAGGCCGCGTAGATCCTGTCTTTCGTGATTCCGGCCTCGCGCAGGACCTTCCCGACGGCGCCGCCATCCTCGTCGGAGATCGCCAGGAGCAGATGCTCGGTGCTGACATATTCATCCTTCAGGCGTTCCGCCTCGGACAGCGCCGCGTTCAACACCTTTTCCATGCGCGGCGTGATGTGGACCTGGCCTTGTGGCAAACCGGAGACCCTGGGGAGTCGCCTAAGCTCCTCTATGAGTCGTGAGGCGACCTGGCCGGGGGTTGTCCCCACCTTTCTCAGGATCGGCTGAACCACCCCTTCCGCTTGGTCGACTAGCGCCAGCAACAGGTGCTCGACGTCAATCGTCTGATGCTCCCGCTCCTCGGCAAGCTTCTGGGCCTGCTGAATCGCCTCCTGCGCCTTAAAGGTGAATTTATCAAACCGCATAAAGGCCATACGTCCTCCTCGTCACGCTTGTTGTCAAGTGCTCTGAGCGCAACTGGGCTTCTCAGGCTAGACTGGACCGATCCGGTCCCTCTCCATCTGGCCTTGGATCTGTCGGCGATTGATTTCAATCTCGCCATGCAAGGAGGCACCCTCTGCGGCAGCGATGCTGCCGGTCTTCACGTTACCCGTTACGCTGCCGGTTGGCAGGAGATCGACCCGTCCGCTGGCGATCAGATTGCCTTTTACGTGGCCGCCAACACTAATGTTGGTCGCAGCGATATCGGCCTCTACTTGAGCCGACTCTCCGATCACGACCGTTCCAACAAGATCAATAGTCCCGTGAAACTTACCCATAAGGTGGATGTCGCCTTCGCCGGTTAACTCACCGTGAATCTGAATCTTCTCACCGACGACAAAAGCGCTCGTCGACATCTCCATCATTGGAGCTTGCCGTGTCGGCTCCTGGCTGGTCGGTTCCATGGCCCCCCAAATCTTGTCAAACATCCCTCGCTTCTCTTGCATGACGTGTCCCTCCATCCATGAACGGTTTAACTCTCGCAGCAACCAGACCTTAGATCCTGATAGTCAGAATGTACCCTCGGCCGAAACGGCCGAATCACTCCCACCTTTCCGCCAGCCGGTGAGGCCGGCACTCGCCGACTGCACGAGGTAGTTGAGCAGCTTCGCGTATTCCATCAAGACCTCTTTAGCGTCAGCGTGAGATCGCCACCATCCTTCCGGATCAAAGGTGTCGTAGCGGGTAGGCCGGCTGATGATCACAATCTTCCCACCGGAGACGCGGGCCAGAATCTTCCTTGCCCGCGTTGAATGCGATCTGTCCGTAACAAGGATAACTGTTCCTATCTGGTGCTCTTTGAGAAGACGTGCGAGGTAGATCATCTCTGTATCGGTACTGTCAGCCCGCTCACTGACCTGAAGGACGGCGGTGGCAGGGATCCGCATCGCCTTGAGAACCATCAATTGGATGCCTCGCTCTTCCGGGACGGTAAGACTCAGCCGTACCAGCGCTTCGTACCCTTTCGGCAAGCGCTGATGGGTCAGGACGATCTTGGGGGCATGGCCATCCTGGTAGAGCCTGACAGCCTCGAGCGTGCGACCGACGCCTCCATCCCCTGCCAGAACCGCGATCGCGCCGGCCTTTTGTAGACGATCCTCCGTGATCAGGTAGCGGCCCATGGCTCTCAGGAGGAATGGGTGTCCGACGTAGAGCAGAAGGCCAAGGAGCGGGAGAACGATCAGCCACCGGATCAGTTTTCCTATCAAAGCAACTGCCCACGGTTGCCATTCTCCTTGGGTGAAGGCAGGCGCTGTGGATGGGGAGACTGATGAAAGACCCGGTAAAGACAGGCCTGCAACCGCAGCCACAGACGTCCCACGGGGGACCGAGCCAGGCGCTCTAGCCTCTGCAGGCGGCTCAGGAGGAGACGGTGGGTATCCTCCGCCTCCTCCGCCAACTCCTGCTTCCATGCGCGAGACGCCATCGGCGCAGTGAGCCCCCGGACACAGACGGCATAACCCAGCATCAGTTGAGTCAACCGGTCATCGCCAATACGCTGCAGAGCGAGGCGAAGTTCCTGATCATCCCCCTTTGGGAAATGATCAGTATCATCCTCCAGCAGTTTGGCTTCGAGTCGGCCAAGCATCTTTCGAACTATGGCGAGTTCCTGCATCAGCGCATGACCCTGCCGCGAATCACGACACCCGAACGCGGCCATCACCACCCTTCCCATGCGGTCGCATGGCGTGTTCCCTTGTGACAATTGCTTGCCAGGCCGAGGATAGTATGCTATGCAAGCTTAGTCAACCTCATTTCAACGCCTCAGAAAGGGCATCACGCTACCCGTCATCGCTGGATTCAAGTACACCTCTAGGTGAATACGTAACCATGACGACCTCTTCCTCGAAGCCCGACCTTTTTGACCCCTCCTCACTCGCTGCCCTCAAGGTTTCGGACACGATCGGCGAGATCGTCCGTTACCAAGCGGAACACCGCATGGATGAGGCCTGGTGCTATCTGCTCCGCGGCCTTGACCCCGGTGAGCCGGTTCAGTTCGGCATGTTGTACCAGGAAGCCGAGCGAGTGGCAGCGCTTCTTCAGGAACTGGGGGTTCGGCCGGGCGACCGGGTCCTCATCATGCTCCCCACCGGGCGACCGATCCTTCAAGCCCTGTTCGGAACCTGGTTAGCGGGTGCTGTGGCCGTTCCCACTTACCCACCCCTGCTTCTCCCGAAAGGCCTGCTGCACACCCTGGCTGCGGCGAGGGCCACCCGCACATATACCCCAGCCAAATGGGCGATCGACCGGCTCCTACGACAGCCATTAGCCCAACGCTGGCGACAGGGGAAGAAGGCGGGGCAGCCTCTCATGGCAATACTGGAAGGGCTTCAGCGCCTCAGCCGTTACGTCGACCAGCAGGTCCACATCTGTCAGACCTCCCGGCCTGCCGTGGTGATCGCCGAACAAGATTTCGCTCCCGTGTGTCACACTGCCGCCCGGTTTCTCCCTGAGGCGCCTGCTTTTGTGGCTGCGTCCGATCTTCTGCGAGGAACCGCAAAGTTTCGGACGCCGAGTCTCGACGGCAACGCAACGGCACTGATACAGTTTACCTCCGGGTCAACCGGCGTCCAGAAGGGTGTAGTGCTTAGCCATCGAGCGATCCTGGCCAACATTCAGGCATTCGGGGAAATGGTCCAACCGAGGCCTGACGATAAGGTTGTTTCATGGCTACCGCTCTACCACGATATGGGGCTCATCGGGATCACGCTGGGATCCTTTGCGCTCGGTCTAGAAACCTACCTGATGTCGCCTACCGACTTCACCCGCGACCCACTCCGCTGGATCTGGGCGCTTCATCAGTTCGGAGCGACGATCTCGGTCTCAAATAACTCAGCCATCGGCCGGCTCGCACGAATGTGCCAGATTTCCCCCAGACGGTTTGAGCAACATCCGACCTATGGACAAGGGAGCCGTCTTGACCTCTCCCGCATCCGGATCTTAATGAACGGCGCTGAGCCGGTTACGGTGCAGGCAATGGAAGCGTTTCAACGCGAGTTCGGCCAGTTCGGTCTCCGTCGGGAAGCGCTGTCGCCGGTATATGGGCTGGCTGAGATGACGCTCGCCGTCTCCTTCCCAGACCTCGCAGCGCCCTATCGGGTCTGCCGCCAGCGGGGCGAGGAGTGGGTATCTGTAGGGCGGCCGCTGACGAATTTTGAGATCCGAATCATTGATACTGAAGGCAACAAGCTCCCGGCAGGACATCTCGGAGAGGTGACCGTCACGGGGCCAAGCCTTATGGATGGCTATTTTGGGGACCCGAAGGCGACCGCGCAGGTAATTCTCGATCGAGACGGACACCGATGGCTGCACACCGGCGATGAGGGAATGATCGACTCTGCGGGAGAGCTGTACATCACCGGGAGGCTGAAAGAGACGGTGATCAAGGGTGGCCGCAACTATGCCCCGGCCCTCCTGGAAGAGGTCATCGAAACCGTTGAGGGAGTCAAGCCGGGCCGGAGCGTCGTCTTTGGCGTGACCGACGTCAGAGCCGGAACCCAGCGTGTAGTGGCAGTTGTCGAGTTTGCAGAGCCACACTGCCCTGAGCCGCGCCGGGAAACCTTGATGAGGGAGATCCGTGCTCGAGTGGATGACGTTTATCGACCAGCGGGCGGGACGGTTCTAGACCAGGTCCTGCTGGTCGTACCAGGAACTCTGAGCAAGACCACCAGCGGCAAACGGATGCGACTCGACGCCCGGGAACGGTTCCTTCGGGGCGAGTTCGGCTAAATCAACCCTGAGGCGCGAGTGATGGGCTTTCTCGTCCGACTTTTTCTCAACGCGCTGGCCCTCTTAATCGTATCAACCGTCATCCCTGGCATCGAGGTGCGGGGGGTCCTGCCTGCATTGTCAGCCGCCTTTTTTCTCGGGGTGGTCAACGCCGTTGTGCGACCTGTGCTCGTGATCTTGACGCTTCCACTCACGATCATGACACTGGGGCTTTTCATCCCGTTGCTCAACGCAGCGCTCCTGAAACTCGTCTCGCTGATGATCCAGGGGTTCGAGGTGCATGGCTTCTGGTCTGCGGTGTTCGGGGCAATCCTGTTAAGCCTGATCAGTGGTCTCTTAAATCTGTTCATTAACGACCGTGGCCGGGTGGAGGTGATGACCCGCCGCCAAAGGATCTCGTAACCAGCCCTTCCCATGTAACCGGAACTATGTTATAAAGAGCCGGTCTTCCCTTCAATGTCCCCATCGTCTAGCCGGCCCAGGACGCGGCCCTTTCAAGGCTGAAACACGGGTTCGAATCCCGTTGGGGACGCCACGCGAATATATAGGCTCGCTTCAGCACCTCGAGTTTGACGATCCCCTTCTCTGGGAAGGTGGCGACATGAAGGGGGCGAGCCAAAGCCCATACCCCGGCCTCAAGACCTTGATCCACTGAATACCGACCAGGCGACGTCGGCGCACGTTGCCTCCCCCCGTCATCAACGTCCCAATCGATCGCAATTCTACCCGAATGATCCGTCGAATGGAGGAAGACCTTGGAATAGTGCAGGTACGCCTCCTCAACCTCGACGCCGAGCGCGACCTTGGGGAGCTTGCCATGCACGGCCAGGCGCGCCAGGATCTCCTCGTCGCGGATGATGGAGACGCAGCGTTGACGCGCAACATATCCCCACGCCCCGGCACCAAGAGGATCATTCCCACGTGCGGATTCTTGAGAACGTTGGTCATTCCATCGATGCGGTTGTTGCCCGAGCGATAGGACCCGACGAGATGCGTGGGGTCAAGTACCAGCACGAAGTCCGACGTGGCGCCCTTGGGCGAGACATCGCACTGTGAAACGGCGCTGGAGATCGCGAGCAGCACGAACGGCGCGGTCGCGATGAAGGCGCGCAGACCCTACTTCGACGTCACGACGTCGTTGAACATGTCCGCACCTCCCGTCGCGATACTAGGTCAGCCGGGCGGGCGGAGTCAGCACAGCTCTCAGGTACGTTACTTCACGATCTCCAGCAGTTCCACCTCGAAGACCAGCGTGGCGCCCGGCTTGATCTTCGGGGGCGACCCCCGGAGGCCGTAGGCCGCGTCGCTAGGGCAGACCAGCTTGGCCTTACCGCCGACCTTCATGGTGGCGACGCCTTCGGTCCAGCACTTGATCACGCCGTTGAGCGGGAAGGTGGCCGGTTGCCCGCGCTGCACGGAGCTGTCGAAGACAGTGCCGTCGATCAAGGTGCCCGTGTAGTGCACCTTCACCTTGTCGCTGGCCGCGGGCGAGGGTCCGGTGCCAGGCTTGAGCGTGGTGACGATCACGCCCGAGGCCGTCTTGGTCACCCCCTTCTCGGCGGCGGCCTTATCGAGGAACGACTGGCCCTGCTTCTTCTCGACGGTGGCGGTGGCGGCCTGACGCGACACCTGCAACTCCTGAATTTTGCCGGTGTACGCGGGCAGATCGACCTTCCGCGTCCGATTCAGGACCCCGTCGGCGAGGCCTGACTTCACCAGATCCAGCTCGGCCTCGCTGAGATTGAACGAGCCGAGATTCTGGCTGAGCGCGAGCCCTAGGGCGTAAAACGTCTTCTGTTCCTCAGTCTTTGGCTCCTGGCCCCAGACGACGCCGACCGCGCCGACGGTCAGGATTGCGATGATGCACGCGACGATTCGATACATGAGGACCCCTTTCTGAAAGGTGAAATCTTCCGTTAGGATGCACCAGACGTTCGGTCGGGAGAATCGTTTAGTAGAACTCCACCAGGAGTCCTGCGCGGCCAGGAGCTCGGCGACCGGCTTCTCGTGCACGATGCGCCACGATTTTATCACGTAGGCTGCGGCTCGCCATGCCGAGCACCGTCTTGATGCTCAACTCCATCAGTACAATCGGCCGTGCCGAAGCGTCGGTTGATCTGGACCGCCGTCTCCAGTGTGCGCTGGCGAGCACCGGCGCGAGCCCGATGGACGGCTCGTCATTGATTCATTGATAGGAAGTTCCTTTTTCGAGCGGAGGATACCACCACCCGTTTTTGGGTGTCAAGAACCGCTTTTTCAAACTTGGAAGAACGGCATTGACAATCGTTCGCTTTTTCCACTTCGGATTCATGACTTTCAGAAATGAGACTAACGATGACCAGACAGGACCTTTTCAATTGTTGTTGGGAAAGCGAACCCCTCATACACTCGATCCAGCTATTGGCAGTGCGTCAGGCCTAAGAGGCAGTCATCCCAAGAATGGTCAGGGTCCGTAGAGAAGCCGTCGGGCTCCCCTCTACTCGTTGCCTGTGTCCAAGCTCGGTCCAGTAGTGGTTCTTTTGGGGACACACTCTCTTGTATGAGAGGCGTGGGGGCCCTGACACCGTTCCGTTTGGCCCATGTCCCCAGTCGGTATATGCGCTACCGTCTGCAGGATGCCCGTCCCGCGCATCGGAATAAGCAAGAAGGTTTATCGCCATCGCTCGCATAGTCTGGTATCGGTTTAGATGCTAGTAGGTGGTCGCAACGGGGTGTAAGACAAATTTATGGGTAAGCTTCTCATCCCGTTGCCCGATTTCCCCAAAACTCCTCCCACCGGCCACTGATCTGACAGCAACGTAGGGCGATAATTGCGTTGGCCCCTCTGACAGTCCATCTCATTCCCGACTGTTTGAGCCGCTGCCCCACGATCGTTTTACAGCCGGCTTCAATCACTCCGGATCCTACAAACAAGCCATGCTTTATCCATTCAGCATAGCGCATGCGATCTTGATTCGTCTCAAAATACCCCACTGTTTTGTGAACTTCCTCCCGAACCGACGGGTTCTGCGGCTGCAGCCGTTTGATGGCAGCGATGACGTTTTTTACACCACTAATCGTCACGATAATAGTGTCTGTCCCAATACTGTTCGGCACATAATTTGCCGCTACTGAGCATGGAGTAATAAAACAGGTGTGATTTCTTCCTGACGGAATACCCCTTAAAAAAGTTTCATGAACCCCTTCATTTTTGCTGGACTCACGCGTTTTTTTATGTGATATTCCACGGCATGGAACAATCCATGACCGTAAATGTCCAGCAAATCCGACAGCTGCTTACTGCCAACCCCGACTGGCACCGCACCCGCCTCTCTTTGGAGATTTGCAGGTTGTGGAACTGGCAAAGTCCCACAGGGCAATACAAAGACATGGCCTGCCGCAGCCTCCTGCTGAAACTGGAGCGAGCTGGCTCTATTGTGTTGCCTCCCCGCCAGGGGAAACTTACTTTTACGTCCCGTCCTTCTTATCCATCTGTTCCATATCGAAAGGAAGGGATCAGCGACAGTCTCAAGGCATTGATTCCCCTTCGGATCACGGTTGTAAGCCTCAAATCGGAGGATTATGCGCTGTTCAACTGCCTCTTGTCACAATATCATTACCTGGGTTACCGTGGCGCTGTAGGGGAAAACATCAAATACCTGATTCGCGATGCTTCGCACCGCCCCCTGTCCTGTCTCCTGTTTGGCCATCCTACAGAAAGGCAATCTCACTGCCGCAACCTGCACCGATTGCCATGGCGCTCACGAGATCCGACGAGCTGCCGATCCCGCCTCTGGCGTCTTCAAGCAGAACGTCGCCGTCACCTGCAAGC